>JBDKJM010000052.1:0-4419 GCA_039796555.1 Candidatus Parcubacteria bacterium
CTTTCAATAAATGATCTGTCTCAAACAGCCAAATCACAAATATTCATAAAAAGAGAAGCGATTATTAAGGATATAAATATGGCACAAACAATTAGAACTATTTCAAACATTATATAATGGCCGCGTCGTGCATATTTACGTTACTCTGTAATTCTAAATAGCCACACCGGACACATCTTTGATCCTATTCAGACCTGCAAATACTAACTATTTGTTGATAGAGAATGTTGTAGTCGCTAGGCCCCTATTGAACACAGCATCGTATACAGTAACGGAAAGCACATTATTTCCATTAAGATTGCCAACGTCAGAAGGGAAGAAGGAGATATTTAAAGGATCTCTTTCTGATGTAAGAACATACCTACCATTTAAATAGACCTCTGTCTTCTTGGCAGGGTATGCACCCGATATTTGAAGATGAATGATCAGATTATCTTTTTCACCCATAACAGCGTTGGGGAATGGAGAAATGAATGATATACGAGGAGCCTTATCCACAGAGTGCACATCATCAGTTCCCAGTGGCATTGGTTCGGACACATTTTCTTTGAATTCAGGATGAGTGGTTTTATATTCTGTAAACCATTTTCTTACGCCGTATTCCCAATTATCATACTGGGAATCACTCTTCGGATCTGCCGGAACAGGGCCTCGCGGATCATCTTTGTTCAACCAGTTCAATATAGTATGAACACTAGGGAAAACAACTTCTTGCCTTGTTTCTGGAGGAGTCTGATCGGTTGCTAGTTTTCCAGATATGGAATCCTTCCAATATGATGAACCACCTTGCCACACACCTCGCAGTACAGGTTTGTTATCTGTTAGTGGAGGTGGTGCTTCAGTAAAATCTTCTCGAGGGTAATCCTTTATAACTTGTGACATGAAAGCACCCCATAACGGTGAGATAATAAGACCGGCAACATTGTGTGACATTGGAGTGTTGTCATTTTTTCCTGCCCAGGCACCAACCACCAGATTTGGTGTATAACCTTCTATCCAAACATCTCGATAATCATTGGTGGTACCAGTTTTGATGGCCACAGGTCTACCAACACTTTCACCAATAGCCTTTAAACTATCCATTCTGGCATTGGTGTCAGATAATATACTTGATATTTGACGAGAAATTTCTGGCTGGAGAACTTGTGTTGGATAAGTTATTTCCGGAACGCTCTCAAGCACATTACCTTTGCTATCTTCAATTCTTAAAATTGACCTATAAGGATTGCGCATACCATCATTGGCGAATACTCCATAGGCACTTGTAAGATCTAGTAAAGAAACCTCACCACCCCCCAAAACCAGGGTCAGACCATAGCGATTTGGATCATTCAAACCAGTTATACCCATATCTTCTGCTGTTTGAAGGGAATCCCCAATGCCGGCTAAATAGAGGGCCTTAACACCGGGGATGTTTCTAGATTGTCCAAGTGCGTATCTTATGGTAACGGGTCCCAAGAATTTAGAATCAGCATCGTTGGGTGAATAACAAATCTTTTCAGGATCATCCAATATGTTTTTTGGTTTTCCGTCAGGATTACATCTGGTTGAAAACTCGGTTTGAACATCAAAAAGAATAGTTTCGGGCGTGAACCCCTTCTTAAAGGCGGTGGCGTAAACAAATGGCTTGAATGTTGAACCAGGTTGTCTCTTTGCCAGAGAAATATTGAAATTACCATCAATTTTTGTGCTGAAGTAATCACGTGACCCAACCATAGTCAGGATGTCTCCATTTTTCGGGTCTATAGCCACCATGGCGGTATTGCTGGCGTTATAGTTGGACTCAATGGTTGGAGCAAACTTTTCAACTATACTCTCGGCTTTTTCTTGCATGTCATAATTAATGGTAGTGATGACACGGAGACCACCATTCATCACCATATCTTCTCCGTATTTTTGTGTGACCAGATCTTTGACGTACATTACAAAGTGAGGAGCACGAATGTTGGAGTCGTTTTTGGACAAGAATTGAACTTTCTCAGCCACAGCAGTGTCATAATCTGAAGATGTTATGAGACCAAGCTGTTTCATTCTTTGTAATACTAACCTGTGTCGTGAATCAAGAGATTCCTTGTGTAAACCGTAAGGTGAATAATACGATGGTGCTTGTGGTATGGCGGCCAAATACGCGGCTTCTGCCAAGCTAACACCCTTTGCAGGATGTCCAAAAAACACACGACTCGCCTCCTCAACACCAAAGATAGTTCCACCATATGACGTGTCATTCAAGTAAGTTTCCAGAATCTGATCCTTTGACATGATGCGCGTGAGTTTGATGGCAATCACCCACTCCTTTATTTTTCGTGTAATAGTTTTATCAGTAGTCAAAAGGGAATTTTTCACAACTTGCTGGGTGATAGTTGATGCCCCTTGGCCATATCCACCGGTAGCGATATTTGCAATGATTGCTCGAAGTATAGATGCTGGCTCAATGCCACTGTTTTTATAGAAATTTGAATCCTCGATGGCTATGGTAGCTTGTTGAATGAACGGCGATATTTGTGATAGGGGAACAGCAGTTCTCTTGGCGTCTTTGCCAGTATCATAGAGAAGAACTTCGCCTGTGCGGTCGTAGATTTTTGTAGACTCGATCACTTTCCTGTTTTGGAAAGAATTGAGATCAGGCATCTTTAAAGTAGCAACCCACAGTGCCGCAACCCCAACCAGTATCAAGAACGCAGAAATCGCGAGAACTATAAGTCTCCCAACATGTCGGCGTAGCTTCTTTTTACGACGATGCATAGGTAACCATTATAAGACAAAAAAGTCATTCTTCCCAACGATCACCGAATGGGTTGAGTTCTTCCCCGTCTATAGAGGCTTCCTCTGAAATCTCGTCTTCTTCTGCGGCTGCAACCAATGGATCTTCCTCGATTTTTTCATCTGCACTCCCAGTAGCTGGTTCCAACTCATCAATTTCTAGTGGCTTCTTGTTTTTTGTAGGTAGAACTTCTACAACATGATCACTTTCTTCCTGCGAGTCTGTTTGAGCAACTATTTTTTTTGATTTAGATGCTTTTACTCGCGCATTTTTTTGTGCGGTTGGCATAGTATAGATACTTAATTTCTATGCAAACAGTTGTAACAAATATAGTTTATTTTGGCAATAATATAGAGCTGTGGACAACACATTATCTATCTTTGATACAAGCACCATGAGTTAGGGCAACAGCAATGGCGTCATATTCATCATCTTTTGTGATTTTTTTTGGCATCTCTATGAGCAGGGGAATCATTTTTGTGATTCTTTCTTTGTCGCTATTTCCGTCACTAGTTACTGCAACTTTGATTTGCATTGGTGTATATTCAAAAACTGGAACACCAGCATTCAATGCTTCATAAATAATTATCCCACGCGCCTCACTAACACGCATAGCAGTTTTCTGGTTTTTTGTAATGAAAAGTGTTTCTATGGCCAGAGCATCAGGCTTAAATTCTTCAATAACTTCCTTAACTTTACCCCCAATTTTCTTGAATCTAGTGTAAATATCGTTTTTTGGAGATGTTTGTAGACAGGAAGAATACAGTAAAATTTCCTTACCCCTTAGAGGTTTTTCCATAACTGCTATTCCAAGTCTGTCATAACCGGGGTCAATGCCAAGTATTTTCATAAATATATTATAGCGCACCGGTGGCGGGCATGTGGTTTTGTGGCCTGCGGAACTTGCTCGCGAAATTGTAAGATGTTTCTGGTGTAACCATACGCAGCCGACACCAGAAACATCAACAATTTCTGCTCGCTTCGGACACGTCCTCGGCACACAAAACCACATGCCTGCCACCGGTGCGTGTAACTGAAATTATCATTTAGTCAAACTAAATTACTCCGCGTTGGTATAAACAGACTGAACCTCATCGTTTTCTTCCAACTGTTCGACTAGTTTTGTGAGAATTTCAATATCTGCATCTTCAAGTGACATAGTATTTGTTGCGTTCCATGTCGCATGATCTTTCTTGAATGCCCACGAGGCACTACCTGGAGACGCTAGTTCAAAACCATGAAGAGATAATATGTGCTTGATTTCTTGTGCAGCCTTATTCCTGTTATCAGTAAGTGCTTCAATCAGGATGGCAACTCCACCTGGACCATAAGTTTCATAAATTATGGATTCCATTGTAGCTGAATTGTCGGTAGTTGCTTTCTTCACAGCACGATCGATGGTGTCATTGGGCATATTTTCACCACGCGCTTTCTCTATGGCGGTCGCCAAACCTGGAGATGATAGATTGCCACCAGATTTCTTGGCTTCAACCGTGATCAGACGAACCAATTTACCGAAATGCTTACTTTTCTGGGCATCATTCTTGGCCTTGATATGCTTTATTTTTGAATATTTATTGTGTCCGGACATAGTAAAGCTAGTCTACATTGAAAAGCGCAAAATTCAAAGTTCACTTATCGTTTTCTCTATTTTCTTA
>JBDKJM010000053.1:0-3722 GCA_039796555.1 Candidatus Parcubacteria bacterium
CTGCACCTTTCTTGCCCGCTTGTGCGATAATCTCACCCTCACTTTCGTGATTCTTGGCATTCAACATTTGGTGTGGCACACCTTCTGATTTCAAAAACTGTGACAGGAGCTCATTTTTTTCTATAGAAACTGTACCTATGAGAACCGGCTGTCCTTTGGCATGCAATTCTTTGACCTTACGAGCAATGGCTTTGAACTTGCCCAGCTCTGTTTGGAAAATCTGATCATTAGTATCAATACGAACCGGCTGCTTATTTGTCGGCACTACTGCCACTTCCAATCCATATACTTTGAAAAACTCTTCTGCAGATGTCGCAGCCGTACCAGTCATTCCAGAAAGCTTCGGATACATTCGGAAAAAGTTCTGGAAAGTGATGGAGGCGTAAGTACGTGATTCCTGCTGTATATTAACCCCCTCTTTGGCCTCAATCGCCTGGTGCAATCCATCAGACCAACGTCGGCCTGGTTGCATACGTCCAGTAAATTCGTCGACAATAACGATCTGATTATCTTTTACTACATATTCCTTATCCTTATTATAAAGTGCCTGTGCCTTGATGGCAGTTTCCAAATGATGAACTGATTTGATGCCTTTGTCAGTGTAGATATTTTCTATGCCAAGAGTTTTTTCAGCCTTGGAAATGCCATCAGAGGTCAGAGAAATGGAGCGATGCTTTTCATCAACAGTATAGTCCTCGTCTTTTTTGAAATTGCGAACCATCTGTGCAAACTGCTTGTAAATAGATTCGGCGTCGCGAGTTGGTGCAGATATGATGAGTGGAGTACGCGCTTCGTCAATCAAAATAGAGTCTATTTCGTCAACAATTGCATAATTCGGTTCACGCTGACGCAGGCGTTCTGGACTGTACTCTAGGTTGTCACGCAAGTAATCAAATCCAAACTCGTTGTTGGTACCATAAGTAATGTCTGCGGCATATGCTTCTCTGCGAGAAACTGGCCGCAAGAATTCATGTACAACTTTGAAAGCTCCCAGCTGATCACGTTCTGTATCAAGTGCATCGTCTTTCGAATTTTGAATTTCGTTTTTCGGATTTGTTTCGGATTTCTGATTTCGGATTTCGGATTTATTTTTATGCTCTGGATCATACAAATAACTTGCCTGATCATTTATCACTCCCACAGACAAACCAAGAAATGCATAAATCTGACCCATCCAGACACCATCTCGACGAGAAAGATAATCATTGACGGTAACAATGTGTACACCTTTTCCTGAAAGAGCGTTCAGGTAAGCCGGCAAAGTTGCCACCAAAGTTTTTCCTTCACCCGTACGCATCTCTGCGATTGATCCAGAGTTCAAAACCATTCCTCCGAGTAGTTGGACATCAAAATGTCGCTGACCCAGGGTGCGACGTGATGCTTCGCGCACTACAGCAAAAGCCTCTGGTAGAATATCTTCAAGAACTTTCTGTAATTCTTTTGAATTTTGAATTTCTGGTTTTGAATTTGTTTCTGATTTCTGATTTCGGATTTCGGATTTGTTTAGGATTTCGGATTTTGTATTTCGGATTTCAGACTCTAATTTTTCCGTTCCCCTCCCTGCCAAACTTGCAATCCTTTTCCTAAACTCATCTGTCTTTCCTTTCAATTCTGCATCAGAAAGTGCCTTAATGCTCTCTTCTAAAGCATTTATTTTGGACACAAAAGGCTCGAATTCCTTGACACTCTTGGTATTTGTGCGGTTAAAGATTTTAGACAAAAAAGCCATATGTAGAGGCAACTCTAGCACATTTCCGAGAATAAAAAAACTAATTTACCCACTCCACTTCCCCTTCAATAACAATTCCTGTTTTCTCCTTGACCAGTCTCATCAGTTCATTTGCAAGAGCCACAACTTCTTCTGATGTCGCGCCAGGCTTTGCCACAAGCACAAGGGCTTGTTTTTCATAGGCTCGAACATTACCTTTCTGCATATCTTTGACATTGCAAATTTTATCCAAAATCCATCCAAGAGAAACTTTGACTCTGCCACCCGATTCAGGAAATCCTGGTAGTTCTGGATACTGCGCTTTGAGCACAGAGAATTGGGAAGCGGGGATGATAGGGTTTTTGAAAAATGAACCTGCCGTCCCCCATAGTTTCCAATCAGGTAATTTGGCCCAACGAATATTAATAACGGCATCACGAACTTCTGCAAGAGTTGGCGATGTTTTGCGATTTTTCTCAAAATATTCCTTTAGATCTTTATAGCCAATATTTATTTTTCCATTTCTAAGTAGAGAAAGTTTGATGTTAGTAATAATGTATCTGCCCTTTTCTTTCTTGAAAATACTATCTCGATAAGTAAAATGACAGTCCTCATTCGACAACTGTACAAAAGTCATGGTTTCAGTATTGAGCGCACGAACACCTATAAGAGTTTCGGCAATTTCTGAACCGTATGCACCAATATTCTGGACAGGAGCGGCACCAACTGTGCCAGGAATTGCTGACAAATTTTCAATACCGTATAAACCATGACTGACAGAGTAATCAACCAGATCATCCCACTGCTCACCAGCGGCGGCAGTGACAAGTACGCGCGATTGCAAAGAATTATCCGACTTGGAACCTCCTGGCTCTGCACCCTCAACCTCAATATCTTCACTATTAATACCTTTCAGTCTTATACGTATAACCAAACCATCAAAGCCTTTGTCAGAAATCAATACATTCGATCCCCCACCCAAGATGAAAACTGCCAGGTTTTTTTCCTTGGCAAATTGACAAGCCCGAACAAGCTCGTCCTCATTTTTGACAGAGCAATAAAAACGCGCCGCTCCCCCAATCTTGAACGTGGTGTAGCGGGCCAATGACACATGTTCACGTATATTCATGATGATATTGCGCCGAATGATGGCGACGGGTGCGAGCTCCAAATAAAATGTTTAAATTTATGTGAGTACAGCCGTCGCCGTCATTTGGTACAATCCACTGTATAGTATAATATAAGCTACAAATTATAGCGAATACTACGAATATGGTTGCCAATATCATCTACAAGGAATTATGTTACACATTATATGGAATATGTTTTGAAACCCATAAAAAACTAGGGCGTTTTAGGAGTGAAAGATCATATGGTGATATGCTAGAAAAATTGTTAGTTGATAATAGAATCAAGACTACAGCCAAATAAAAAGATACCTCCATTCGAGCAAGAAGAAATTGGGCCTAATAGTTAATTTCAGGCAAAAACACCTTCTTCCAAAGCGCATCTTAAATTCGTACAATTCGTCGTAATTCGTTGTAATTCGTAGTTGTAATTCGTAGTCGTAATTCGTAGTGTACCAACGCAAAAGCCCGCCGAGGCGGGACTTTGCGAAACATTTAATATCTGGAAATGCCCACACGAGCACTCACTGGGTCAACACTAGCATAGTTACCTAGAAAAATCAAGTGGTGGTTATCCCCATAAAAACGCTTTGGATTATGAGCCTTCTCTGAAATTATTTAGGTGCCTGCATCTGCTTTATGGCCGCCTCAATCTGATCTTTGTATTCAGGATGATCTTTCTCAACTGCACGCAATGTATCCACAGCAAGTGAATTCATGCCAGCTGAATTATAGGCCTGTGCTAGTTTTGCTCTAAGATTGACGTCTGTCGGGGTAGCGGCCACTAGCTTTTTTAATATAGAAATGGCTTTATCATATTGCTTGATAGCTAAGTAGACTTGAGCTACTCTTTCTGACTCAAATGTTGGATTTGGATCAAACATCTT
>JBDKJM010000054.1:0-3123 GCA_039796555.1 Candidatus Parcubacteria bacterium
TTCAAGAAAAATAAGACTGTCTAAAAATGGAAACAAAGCAAAAAGAAGAAGTGATATATAGAAACTGAAAATAAATGAAACAGCCAGTCCCCTTCCTAAGAAACTTACCAAAATAAAGAAAGCAACAAATGAAATTATAATAAAGCCCCAATCCCCTACAACGTATTTTGTTAAGCTTAATGTACTACTTCCAAATGTAGAACTAGCAGAAAAATCCATGAATAGATTATATAATGAATTTAGAACTGTTCAAACTATAAACCTTCTCTTTTCAGTTCTTCAACTGCTTTTCTTGCCTCTTTGGATAATTTTTTAGGCAAACCTATGTGTACTTTCGCCAGTATATCGCCTCTGTTGTATTTTGAAATTGGAACTCCTTTGCCTTTTATCCTCAAGACTTCCCCATGAGATACACCCTCTGGGATTTTAAGCTTAATTTCTCCGTCTAAAGTTGAAATTAGATATTCTCCACCCAAAAGAGCATCTGAAAGCTTGACCGAGAGATCCATAGTAAGATTTTCTCCGTCTTTCTTGAATACTGGATGCTTTTTTACATATATCTTTATATAAAGATCGCCACTTGTACCACTCATAACTGCTTCACCTCCGCCAGAGAGTCTTATCATTTCTCCATTATCAATGCCCGCCGGAATCTTTACTTTTATTTCTGACTCTTTTTTGTATATTCCTCTACCTCCGCATGTGTGACATTTTACTTTTGGCACTTTTCCAGAACCATTGCAGACTTGGCAAGTTGAAACTGATTCAAACTGTCCTAGAAATGTTCTTTTTAGCTCCCGTACTGTCCCCTTTCCATTGCATTTTTCGCAAGTCATGGTTTCACTTCCTTTTTCGGCGCCACTTCCTCCACATGTATCACATTTTGAAACTTTATTAAGTAGAACTGTTCTTTCAACTCCAAAAATTGAGTCTTCAAAGGAAAGTTCTAGGTCAATTGAAATATCCCGACCTCGCTTCTGTTGCCTCCTGCCAGATCCTCCACCAAAAATATCACCAAACATGTCTCCAAAATCAAACTCGAAACTCTGACCTCCGCCGAAGCCACCTTGAGTAAACTGTGAGAAATCAAAACCCTCGAACCCTTGACCACCACTATATCCTCCTTGTCCGTAACCAGAATTAGGCCCATAAGAGCCAAATTGGTCATATTGAGCCCTTTTTCCATCATCTGAAAGCACAGAGTAGGCCTCGTTTATTTCCTTGAATTTGGCGTCATCTCCTGTCTTTTTGTCAGGATGATACTTGTGAGCCAAAGTCCTAAAAGCCTTCTTTATCTCATCTTTTGAGGCCTTTTTGTCTATTCCTAGTGTTTTGTAGTAATCCTTCATAAGTGCGATGCTAATTTACGAATTCATGCGAATGATGCGAATAAGATAAAATTTACGAATGACCCACTAATGGGGTCACCACGAATCTTACTAATAAATACATTATATTCATTCCAAATCTTTTTGATACTTGACAATATTATTTAGCCGTGATATTTTTTTGGGTGGAGGACTCGATCATGAATCAGTGTTTTGGGGACTTGGAAGTCTGCTCGGTGTTTTTGTTGGATGGTGGGCAGTGGATGAAGCTTCCGCCTCGAATGCAGTACCAGCTTGGTGGAGGACCTGCTCACAAGGAGGTGAACGCTCTTTTGCTCGACGGGCTGAGCAAGGGTTTGGTCCGATTTTTTACTGACCAGACCAGAATCACCATGAGGGTGCTGTCGCCTTGGAGGTAGCCATGGTTGAGGGATGGATGTATGAAGTACGTACTGGTGACGAATTCATGAAAGATGGGGTTCGTTACCAGTAGTTCTCCCGTTTTCTCAAAGTCCGCGAATGAGGTCCGCCTCGCGCGGACTTCATTGTTTATACGAATTATGCGAATAAGATCGAATTTACGAATGACCCACGAATGGGTTCACCACAAATCTTTCTAATAATTCATTTTGGAGTATTCGTAAATTCAGGATTTTGCTTGTTTGATTTTTAAATTTTTTTATTGTATTTTTTATATAGGAGGCTTACCGAATATGAGTCGAGAAGAACTTCACTGGGTTAAAAGCCCAAAAGGTTCATCAGGTGGTCGAGAGCTCATCTACAGGGGCCAGTACTTTTGGAGCAAGTGGTACGGTGGCGGAGAGCATCTCTACTCGGACCACCCGAAGCTGGCTGGGGAAGGCTTCATCGGCGCATTTACGGGTTGTTGTCACTTCTGCAATCTCGGTATTGATGACGCGGTCCGCAGATTCAAACCCAGAAAGAAAACCCGAACGCAGTACACCAACTGGAGGAGGTGTGATGTTGGCTTTTGCAATCGTATGACCGTACTTGTAAACGGTTACAAGTACTGGGCCAAGCACGTCCCGTCCGAGAGAAAGGTGGCAGTCTACGCAAGTCACCTTGGCAGGACACCAATCGGCTATCTGCCGGAGCGACTGGTTCCCGTTGAACTTTTGTTGAAGATGAAACAGAGGTGAATCTGTACAATGTCCGCGAATGAGGTCCGCCTCGCGCGGACTTCATTGTATGCCAAAATTTGACTTACTTTGCTAAAACTGTAGTATTTTATCGGAGGTAACAGTGGATACAAAGACCCTCTTCAACTTGGATGGATTGGTTGTGAAGGTCACGACCGGTCTAGTGAGGCCACTCGATAAGATGGTTACAATTAATGTAGATCATGAAAACGTCTTTTCTGTGATCACGAGAGGGGACAATTCAGCTGTGATCGTCATGAACTGGAACCGAAAGCTAAGGTTGACGACACACAACGGCTCACCTGCTTTCGAAGTTGAATAAAAGTCCGCGAATGAGGTCCGCCTCGCGCGGACTTCATTGTACCCACGAATGAGATCCAACGAATCTTAACGAATAATACTTTGGATTTATTGGTATGATTCGTGGTGATCCATATTAGTGGGTTATTTCTTCTCTTCAAAATCAGCATCCCGAACATTCCCATCTTGTCCTGCATGCCCGTCTTGTCCGTTCTGCGAAGCAGAATTAGGACCTTGATTCTGTGTGGCCTTACTTACCGCCTCCCCTACTTTGGATAATTCATTTGAGAGGGTTGTGGTTTTGGATTTTATATCTTCCATATTGTCACCATTTT
>JBDKJM010000055.1:0-4998 GCA_039796555.1 Candidatus Parcubacteria bacterium
AATGTTCGGTGGGGGAAAGGCGGAGCTGTCAGTTGTTAAGGAAATGAAGCGACGCAAGAAAAGTGATATGGAGGATTTGGGTGATGTATTATCGGGAGATATGGAAGGCGGTTCGACATTGAATGCCGAAGAAGATGAAGAAGGCCCAGAAGGTTTGGAAGTCAACGTTAGTTTGCCTCGCAAGAAAGTAAAAGGCTTGATGATGCTGTCTGGTGGCGAACGTGCATTGACATCCATCGCACTTCTTTTCGCTATTTCTCAAGTTAATCCGCCACCGTTTATTATTCTAGATGAAACCGATGCGGCTCTAGATGAAGCAAATTCAAAAAAATATGGCGATATGATTGAGAGTCTCTCAAAACATTCACAACTTATTCTCATTACACACAATCGTGAGACTATGTCGCGTGCCGGAGTCTTGTACGGAGTGACCATGGGATCAGATGGTGCATCGAGGTTGCTGTCTATTCAATTTGAAGAAGCCGTAAAAGTTGCCAAATAAAATTTTTTAATAAAAACTTTGCACCGACATACTTTTCCATGTAAACTGTGTTCATGGAGCAACTTTCTAAACATCAACTCATCTTGGTTGCGTTACTTGTATCTTTTGTAACTTCACTAGCTACAGGGATTTTCACTGTATCACTCATGAATCAGGCACCACAAAGCGTGGTACAAACTATCAACCAGGTTGTTGAAAAAATGGTTACACCACAGAATGCTACAGTAACTACAGCACTTGCGCCAAAAGTAGAGGACAAAGTACCATCTGCTGTGGAAAATGTTACAAAAAGTATTGTAAAATTGCACGTGGCTAATTCGTCAACTGTTTTGGGTCTTGGCGTAGTGGTTTCAAAGACTGGAGTAGTTATTACTGACAAGTCTGTGGTCAATGAGTCTACACAGATCAGAGCTTTTTTTGCTGATGGTAGAGATGTACAAATGATTCTGATCCAATCTCAAATTAACGGAGATGTTGTTTTCCTCATCCCAACCGCCAATTCAGTACAAGTTTTTACTCCTATCACTTTCTCACCAAACCCAAAAATTGGCCAAACAGTATTGTCGCTTTTCAAGGCAAAATCAGAGGGTAACGAGGCTACGGAGTCACTTTTTCTTGCCCAAGGAATTATATCTAGAACATTGATTGACCAGATAAACCCAGACGGATCACAGCCGGCACGCATTGACACAAATATTTCTAGAACGAGTATTGCTGATCCAAAAAACATACTCGGCAGTCCGCTGTTCAATCTTGATGGGGAAGTCATAGGTATAAATACCAAAACAGTTTCCAAGGAATCTACCACTGCTGATTTTTATCCTATAATGCAGTTGAAAGGTGCAATTCCAAAGGCGCAGTAGTTTTACCTGGAGCAATTTAGAACCTCCCCTCACTTCATTCATCTGTAACTCTGCGAAACTCGACTTCTCAAAATTGCAAAGGCTTTTGGAATCCGACCTATCTCCTCGGAGCCCATTCCAAAAGCCTTAGCAATTTTCATTTGACCCTAAGCCTTCTTTCATAGTATTATCTATGCATGCCTCCACTAGGAAAACTTACCACAAAAGCCAGGGAAGCCTTGCGCAGAGCGCATGAACTGGCCATAGAGCGAGGACAGAACCATGTCAATCCAGTGCACCTTTTGTGCGCACTTATTCTCCAGGAAGAGAGCATGGTTATATCAATTTTGGATAAAATGGAGATAGATACTCCGATGCTTACGGACATTGTTCTTGAACACATAGAGTCTCCAGAAGGTTCCAATGTCCTTTCACCCTCGTATCAGATTTATCTGACTCCTGATTTGGCGCAGATTCTAGACAACTCTGTACGCGTAGCTACAGCCATGAAGGATGAATTTATTTCTACCGAACACATTTTCCTTTCCATTTTTGACATACCGTGTATAGCACGTGATATTCTGGCACGTTTCAAGATTGAGCGGGACAGCGTTGCCAAGATTGTTGATGAACTCAAGAAAAATCCACCAATCAAGGATTCTGAACCAAAAAAGTTTCGTACACTCTACAAATACGCGCGTTCGCTCACCAAGTTGGCGAAGGAGAACAGACTTGACCCTGTGATTGGTCGTGATAGCGAGATCATGCGCATCATTCAAATACTTTCCCGTCGCACAAAAAATAATCCCATCCTGATCGGCGAGGCTGGAGTAGGTAAAACTGCCATTGCAGAAGGTTTGGCTTTGCGTATGGCGCAGGGTGATATACCAGAATCTCTCAAGGACAAGGAGCTGATTTCTCTTGACCTCGGATCTTTGATTGCCGGAACTAAATACCGCGGTGAGTTTGAAGAGCGACTCAAGAATATTTTGAAGGAAATAGAAAAGGCAGATGGGAAAATTATTCTATTCATAGATGAGATTCACACACTGGTAGGCGCAGGAGCTTCCGAAGGTTCTATGGATGCGTCAAACATGTTGAAACCGGCACTAGCCAGGGGTGAACTTCGAGCTATCGGCGCAACTACCATCAAGGAGTATCAGAAATATATAGAGAAGGATCCGGCTCTGACGCGGCGTTTCCAGCCGGTTTATGTCAATGAACCTTCTGCCGAAGATGCTATCGCCATACTTCGTGGTCTCAAAGAAAAGTACGAACTTTTTCACGGTGTTCGCATCACTGATGACGCCATAGTTGCGGCGGTCAATCTAGCGAGCCGATATATCACAGATAGATTTTTGCCAGACAAAGTCGTTGATCTCATAGATGAGGCCGCTTCCTCACTGCGTATTTCTTTGGAAAATATGCCTCCGGCTTTGGAAGAAACACGACGCAAGATCATGCGCTTTGAGATAGAGCGTGAGGCTTTGAAGAAAGAAAACAACAAAGAATCCAAGGCACGCATTACCAAAATAGAAAAGGAGATTGCAGATCTCAAAGAGAGTACATCAGAACTTGAGCTCAAGTGGACAAATGAAAAAGAAACTATCACCGACATCAAGAAATTCAAGAAAGATTTGGAAAGTCTGCGCGTAGAAGCCGAAATGGCCGAAGCTCGTTCAGATCTAGCCAAAGCAGCTGAACTGCGCTACGGAACCATTCCTGCCATAGAAAAAGATTTGGAACAGCGTAACAAGAGGTTGAAGAAACTTCAGTCGTCACGACGTATTCTCAAGGAGGAGATAAACGCCGAAGATATCGCCGGTGTTGTAGCGCGTTGGACTGGCATACCAGTTTCTCGCATGTTGGAGTCAGAAGCATCCAAGCTCACTCGTATGGAGGAAGAACTAAAGAAGCGCATTGTTGGTCAGAATGAAGCTGTGTCGAAGATTTCTGATACCATTCGTCGTTCGCGCGCAGGTATCTCTGACCCGAACAGACCAATTGGTTCATTTATCTTCCTTGGACCAACAGGTGTGGGCAAGACAGAGTTGACCAAGGCTCTGGCAGAATTTCTTTTCAATGATGAAAAAGCCCTGGTTCGTGTAGACATGTCAGAATTTATGGAGAAACATTCAGTCTCTAAACTCATCGGTGCGCCTCCAGGATACGTGGGCTACGATGAAGCAGGTGGCTTAACAGAAACCATACGCCATCGTCCTTATGCCGTTGTTCTGTTTGATGAGATCGAAAAAGCTCATCCAGAAGTTTTCAACGTGCTTCTACAGGTTTTGGATAATGGTCGTCTGACTGATTCCAAGGGTCGCATTGTCAATTTCCGCAACACGGTTATTATCATGACTTCCAATATTGGAGCACAGCATATAGAGAAAATGGAAAAAATTGGCTTTGCACGTGAGAGTGGCAATCGTGATAAAGAAAATTACGAGGAGGCCAAGAACAAGATTACAGCATCACTCAAGGATTATTTCCGTCCAGAGTTCTTGAATCGTGTTGATGATACCATCATCTTTGACATACTTTCTACTGATGCTATTCGAGAGATTGTGAAGATACAGGTTGATCAAGTAGTCAAGCGTTTGGAGGAAAAGAATATTAGGTTGGTGCTGTCTGCGGGAGTTTTTGATTATCTGGCCAAGGATGGTTACAATCCGCAGTATGGTGCACGTCCTCTGAAGAGGTTGATACAGTCAAAGATTCTGACACCTGTGGCCAATCTCCTGATCTCACAGCAGGTTGCAAAAGGCGGGACAATTGAAGTTGATGTGAAGTCAGCGGGTAAGGGCAAAGCTACCGAAGCAGGAACAGAGTTTACTTTTGAAGTCAGAAAGAAACACAAGGGTGAGAGTCCTATAGTCATGACAAAGATAGCAGTAGAGGGCAAGTCATAGGTGATCCAGAAGGGAATTAAAAAGTCAGCACTCTTGTTAGAAACCAAAAATCTGATAGACTTTCATCAGGTACTTTTGACCATCAATGATACGCGCCGTTCGCATAGCGGCTATTGCAGCGGACTGTAAATCCGCGGCCCTTTGGGCATCGCTGGTTCGAGTCCAGCACGGCGCACAGTGTAGTGAATAAAATTTTTGCACAGTTTCTTTTTCATTGAAATTGAATTATACAGTTTGATAATGCGAACTGACTGCATCTTGACACATTACCATTTTCAGGTATAAACATATCAGGTAGTTTTCTACGGGTGCGTCACGAACCCCAATAACAATGTCGCTCGAATTATTCAGGCGATCGTGAAGTCTAGATAGGAGTACTATGAAAACCAAAACGCAAATTGCGGAAGCCCCGGACGTCATGTTTTCCATGCCCTTTCCAATACTTTTTCGCTCCGACGATGATTCCTTTTGGTCCCTGATTCGCAAGGCTGGTCACTACATCTACGTTGATGAAGCCTTTCGCGACCAATGGCGAAACAAGTTTCATAAACATCAAGGTCGTGGACTAATGACGCTCGAAGCGGTGAGCTTCGGTCAGCGCGCTTCCATGACGGAAATCCGAGAATTTTTGAGCGCGATCGGCAAGCAACTGGCCTCAGTTGAGCATCTGCTAGTTCTGGGGTACCAGTATCGTGAAGCCTTCATTGATCTCTATAAGATGCTCGAAATAATGGAGCGTAGG
>JBDKJM010000056.1:0-9596 GCA_039796555.1 Candidatus Parcubacteria bacterium
ACTTGGTGGGGTCGGGGTTGAACATTTACAACAGCGTTGATAAGGAGGATTTGTATGTGGCAATAGACGAAGTTCAGGACGTAGTCCTTCGCGAGCTCAAGTCAGGCAGAAAGAAGCAAACCTCACGCATTCGTCGTGGTGGGGCCAAGATCAAGGCCATGATGAAGGGAATGTGGCCGTTCTAATTTTATTTAATACAAATTATAATTACAAAATATCATGAACAGACAAAAATCGTTTTTCAGTATAGCGGAGATGAAGCAGCCCGTGAATCAGTGGTTATGCATAGCTTTCATAGGCGTCTTTTGTTTCTGGACAATGCTATATTATTTCATCCAGCGTGCAGAGGCGGTAGGAAAGAGTTTCAATATTACGAATGTGGATATGTACCAAATTGATTGATTCTGGATAATTACTTACATTAAAGCGGTGAGTAATTTTATCGCGCTACCTTGTTTCCATAACCACTTAAGAAATCCGCATAACCCATCTCCTTTCCGCCCTCGGGTATGACTTTTTCAATTACCAATTTTCCACTGCCAAATGAAGCAGAGGTAATTTTCACGCGAATTTTGGAGCCAGAATGTTCAACAAAAAAATATGCTTGAGGCCACTCATGGTAGGCCTGGCTTTTTCTGAAGTTAAAATAGGGATCACCCTCAAGATCGATTAAACCGTCTTCTTTGCTAGTTTTTTGGGTATAGGTTGCTAATGAATGATCTTGTTCAATTTCCTCAATTTTTCCTGCAGACCAATCAGATAGAATTGTAGCCAAAAGTTTCGCACCTTCACTTGCCATGATAATTTCAAAATCTTCATAAGTCGGCCACTCATTAATAGTCACTTGCTTCTGGGCAACTATAGGTCCATGATCCATTTTTTCGTCTATTCTCATGATGGTCACACCAGTATTTTTCGTGTCATCTAAGATGGCGGATTGAAGAGGGGATGCGCCGCGATATTTTGGCAACAAAGAAGGATGTATATTCAAAGTCTTTCTTGGAGGAATGTTAATCAGTGCATCAGGAAGAATTTTTCCATATGATGCGACTATGAAAAGCTCACAGCTTTCATTCTTAAGTGATTGGATGAATTCTGTGTCTAATTTTTCAGGTGTGAGAAATTTGATATTCTTTTCCACTGCCCAAATTTTTACAGGATTTGGAGTAATGACCAACTTTCTTCCTTGTGGTTTATCCGGCGTAGTGATTACAAGAGTAGGAATGTATCCAAGTTTTTGCATTTCATCTAGCACAATAACCGAGAATCGCGAAGAGCCGAAGAAAGCATATTTGATCGTAGAATTTTTCATTTGCTTTTAGTTTAGTGCACTGAAACTCTGGTTTGCGCTATTTTTTCTGTAATTCCTTAATTTCTTCTTCGCTCATTTCCCAAACTTGCTCGGCCTTGTCTATGAATAATTTACCTTCCAAATGATCAGTTTCATGCTGGAATATTTGCGACAAGAGTCCGCTTGCGCCACGCTCAATCTTCTCACCCCTTTCGTTATACGCTCGAATAGTTGCACGAGTGGAACGTTTGACCTTGCCGTAAAGCCAACGTACTGAAAGGCACCCCTCTTCCATCTCTTTTTTGTCTCTTGATAACTTGATTATTTCTGGATTGATGAAGACAAGTATACCCACGTCGCCAGTGTAGGACTTATCGGCTATTTTGAGCAGATCACCAGAAATAACGAAAATACGCAAAGGTACACCGATCTGTGGTGCCGCTATGGCGATACCGTCTTTCTGACTGGACATGGCTACGGTCATTTCAGCTATAATTTTATTGATAGATTCTGAACCGATATCAGCAACAGGAACAGGCTTTGCTTTCTGATGCAACAATGGGTTATCGCGCTGAATTATTTCCTTCATTGTGAAACTGTAACACGGAAAATGTGGTTGGTAAATGTTCGCGTTCTTGCTACAACAAACTCTCTGGATCAACCTTGACCTTCACGTTTGGTGGTAGGTCTCGTAATTTGTCGATCAGATCAGAATTAGGCCAACCACCTTCAGACAGCTTGATCAGGCCATGGATGATGGAATTACCACGAACTGTGGAGGTAAAAGCAGGGAATACCTCAATTTCTCTTGGTTCCAGAAGCTCCTGAATTTTTGCCATTTGCTCTGAAATTTTCTCCTTCTTGCCTTCGATTGTTATTTTGATCAATGTTGAAAATGGCGGATAAATGAATTGTTTGCGATCCTCCAGAGTGACACGATAAAAATCACTCAAATTTCCTTTTAGTCCGTATTCGAAAACTCTTTCGCTGGCTTTTCTGGTTTGGATCAGAATTGAACGACTTGCCATACTGCGCAAGCGAGTGATAGTGTACATTATTTTTTCCTGAATGCGAAAATCTGGTAGAGCAAAGAGAGAATCTAGTGAAGCTATGGCGATATAGTCTATTTTGTCGGTCAAGTGTGCTAATGCCATTTCAGTGCCCAAGAGTATGCTTCCGGGTTTGTCATGAAATTTTTGTAGCGCAGACTCTATGTGTGCATCAGTTCGCGTAGTATCCGCGTCAATCTTGTATATATCAATATCTGGAAACAAGTTGTGAATTTCTCCGTAAACTCTATCTATACCTATACCCAAGGGCGTCAGTCTCCAACTGTCGCAATTTTTACATTTCTCATTAGCATCTCTACGTTCTCCGCAACTATGACACATGAAAAAATTTTTCCCACTACTTTTTGAAACATGAAGAACCATGGGTGTGGAGCAATGAATACATGAGACTATGGCTTCGCAGTCACTGCAAACAGTTATTGGCGATAGTCCGCGTCTAGTGGTCAGGATGAAAAGATGGGTATTTTCTTCCTGATTTTTTATAATCAATTCTCTTAGGTGTGGCGAAAGTATGCAGAATTGGGCTGGGGCTGTTTTTCCATTTGATTCCTGATCGTTATTTTCTCCAGACTCAATATTGGCTGATTTTCGCACGTCTATTTGACGACCAAATTTAGTGCTAACTAGATCAATCTTCATATCAACCAAAGTATCTTTGGCACTAGAAATAGAACGCCACTTAAAAGGTGAACCCTGGGCGATCTCGTGAGTATCAATTCTGTGCAGAGTTTCAACTCGTAAAATACTATCTGCACGATACACGGTCTGCTTCTGTTGACGAGAAATAATCTCCAAAGCATGACGTATGTCCAAGTAAGGATTTTTCTGACTGATCCAGCCACGGTTATTCTCGCGTTCTAGAATAACCGTATCTATATCATTACGAGGTAGTATGGAAAATGAGCCAGTGGCCACGATAACTACAGGATGAGCGGTTTCTGCGATAGTATTCCAAGTATCTAGAATTTGTTTTTTGTTTAGTTTGCCATGAAGGGTAAAAATATAACCTTCAATACCTTTGACCAGAGCTACGGTCAAAGTCTTTGCATCCTCAACAGTTGGAACATATATTGCCACTGACCTTTTGCGAGCAAATTCCTGTCTAATCAAACTGCGCCACGAACCCAAACGATCTTCATCATCACCTTGGATGGCAAAAGTCTCATCAATCGTAGTGGTAGTTTTTATTTCATTAAAAAATTGATTCTGATGAACAGGCAAAGCGATCTTGTGCGCATTTTCCATGATGGTGTCAGAGATGAGGGCATCAATGACCGTGCCAATGTTGGTGGCATAATATTCAGCTAATGTTCTAAATGCGTCCATGAAAGTGGCTGGAAAGAATGAAACAGTTTTTACTCTACCCAGTTTTCGTAGAGGGAAGCTGGAATCCTTGATTTCAACCTTCATATCCAGAGCTGGGCGGACTTCTATGACAATACCATGGATGTTTTTTGAACGTACGGGAACGGACACTACTGCTCCGACAGCTACTTCAGACGCAGTAAAATAGGATAGTTCTCCGAGCATCTTGGCACGAGAAAGGGGAATGACGGTGATGATGCTCATTTGCTTCGGGGCCCTCATGTGTATATTTATACCTTATTTTGTGGAGTTTTAGGGAGTTGACAATATCTAGTGCAGAATGCGCGATGTTTTGATATTTGTTTGTTAATTTCGCCAAAAAATACTACAATGAACTCATGTGAAGGGTAGACCTTCACTCTATTTATGAATACAAAAGATGCCTTTGTTATCCAAGGCCTAGACGGCTCAAAAACACTCAATGGGACAGTGTACATAAATGGCGCCAAGAATTCTGCCATCAAAGCTATGGCGGCGGCTATTTTATTTGACGGTGCGGTTATGTTAGAGAATGTGCCAGAAAACAGTGATATTGAAACCATGAGAAAGGTATTGGAAAAATTGGGCGCTAAGGTTGAAAAGATTAAGTCAGGTGGTGCAAACAATCAAAGTTCAAGTGTTAATAGGGGACAAACTTTGACGATCGACGTTAGTAGTATCAAATCAACTGATATTGACGCAGATTTAGCCAAAAGTATGCGTTCATCAGTAGTTCTGACTGGGCCAATGCTTGCAAGATACAGGAAAGTCACTTTCCCATCTCCCGGTGGATGTGTGATTGGGGCTAGACCTGTAGACTTATTTCTTTCCGGATACGAAAAGATGGGAGCCAAAGTGGATGAGATCGATTGTGTGTACGATATTTCTAGTTCCCAAGGTTTGAGTAGCACGGAAATATTTTTCAATAAAATAACTGTTGGAGGGACAGAGACTTTGATGATGGCTGCAGTTCTGGCAAACGGTCTTACTGTTTTGAAAAATTGTGCCATGGAGCCAGAAATAGTGAATGTTGCTGAGTGGCTCAACTCCTGTGGAGCAAAGATTTCTGGCGCCGGAACGTCAACTATTACCATTCAAGGAACAAACGGAAAACTTCTCTCGCCCAAGAAATCATTTATAACCATTCCAGATAGAATTACTGCCGGTAGTTTTCTTATTTTGGGTGCTCTGTGCTCCAAAGAAATGACTATTGCCAATTGCAGACCGGGTCACATGCAAGCGGTTACGGAGTTACTTGTGAGCCTTGGAGTTAAAATCAAAGTTACTGAAAACTCCATAATTGTCCAAGGCGCTGATCACTACAAGGCGATTTCTGATCTTCGTACTCACGAATACCCAGGATTTCCAACTGACCTTCAGGCTCCATTAGTTACTTTTCTTACGCAAAGTGAAGGAGAGAGTACAGTTTTCGAAACTATTTACGAGGGTCGTTTCAAATACACAGAAGAACTTATAAAACTAGGAGCTACGGTGACTATGATGAATCCGAGGGAGGTTATGATCAAGGGTCCAGCCACGTTGCGCCAATTACCAGACGCAGAAGAATTAACTGCTCATGACATTCGGGCAGGTTTCGCGGTGGTTTTGGCAGCGCTTTTGGGAAAAGGTAAATTCAAAGTCAATAATGTAGAGCTCATAGATCGCGGTTATGAAAATCTAGAAGTCGTTCTTAAAGGTTTGGGTGCAGATATTCAAAGGGTCAAGAGGTAGTTTGAATTGATTGAGTTCTTCTGCAGGCGTGGCAGTATTCTTTGGGATTTGGAGATAAATAAGACGAAGCGAGTATCAAAATGAACAAATTTACTATAAAAGAGCTTGGTAGAGAAGAAAAATTTGACCCCTGCTCTATTGTCCGCAATGTTCCATTCACACAGGCCAGTTTCTATGGAGACTGGCAGGAAAGTTTGGGAAGAAAAGTTAGGAGATTTGTTGTGAGTGATGGAGGTAAATCTGTGGCATATTTTCAAATTATAAAATATCCCCTGATATCTGGTAAAAGTTATCTGTACATTCCATATGGTCCGGTCATTTCTAATGATAATAATTTAGATTTGAATGCCCTTATTGAATACCTTTCTAGGGAAATAAAAGATATTTCCAAAAAAGAAAACGCCGTCTTTACCAGACTTGATTTTACACCTTCATTGCAAGACACTTTATTGGATAAATATTTCAGCAAAGCGCCATCATACACATATCACTCTGCATATTTCCAGCCAAGAGTAGAATGGCATTTAGGATTGATGAAAGACGAAAATGAATTACTCGCTGATATGCACAAGAATACACGCTATTCCATACTCACAGCCAGTAAAAGAGAAATCACCACAGAAATTATCACAAGTGATTTTCAGAAATACTTTGACCTCTTTTATGAATTGATGCTAGAAACTTCCAAAAGAAATGGTTTCAGTCTTCATCCGAAGAATTACTACGAAAATATATTCAGGCATCCTCACGAGATAAGCGCATATATTTCCATAGCAAAGTTTCAAGAAAAAATTCTGGCCATAGACTTGGTAATTATTTATGGAAATGTTGCAAATTATGTATTTAGCGGATCAAGTACAGAAGAACGAAATCGCATGCCGGCATATGCAGCGCTATGGAAAGCCATTTGCTATGCAAAGGAAAAAGGGAGTAACCAGTTCAATTTTGGCGGTATAACTGCGGAGGGTGATAATTACAGGGGTTGGGACGGTCTGACTGCTTTCAAGAAGAAATTTGGTGGAAATGAGGTTCGACATTCTGACTTCTACGATATTGTAATCCAGCCCTTTTGGTATCATATTTATAATTTTCGCAAACGAATGAAAAGGTTGCGCTCGTAAAATTATTCAGGTACCTTGGTAGTATAAAGTATGAAAAACTTCATCAAAAAAATCACACCAGAATGGGTACTATCTTTATACCATTACAGCTTAGCTCTGATTGCTGACTTATGCTACGGTTTTCCATCAAAAAAGATGATTGTGATTGGTGTGACTGGAACCAAGGGCAAAACATCGACGGCAAATTTCATTTGGTCAAGTCTGGAAGCTGGTGGATTTAAAACTGGCATTATTAGCACAGCTAATATCCGCATTGCAGATAAGCAGTCACTGAATTACTTGCATATGACCATGCCAGGGCGTTTTGCTATTCAGAAACTCATGGCCGAAATGGTCAAACATGGCTGTAAATTTTGTGTTGTAGAAACTACTTCCGAAGGCATCAAGCAATTTCGTCATATTGGCATTAGATACGACATGGCTGTTTTCACTAACTTAACACCCGAACATTTACCTTCACACGGTGGCAGTTTTGAAGCCTATAAAGAAGCAAAATCAAAGTTATTCAAAGTGCTTTCAACACACAGCAAAACCATTGATGGCAAAAGGGTCGAGAAAGTTATTATTGCCAATAAAGATAGTGAGCACGCGGATTATTATTTGAATCACATTGCAGATAAGAAAATTACATATGCCATAAATTCATCTGCAGATTATGTCGCCGCACAGATAGTTGAAACAAATAGTGGTGTAGATTTTGAAATAAATGGTGCAAAATTTAATTTAAGCATCTTGGGTAAATTCAATGTTTATAATGCCTTGCCCGCCATAATTATTTCCAAGTCATTCAGGATGAATGATGTCGCAATTAGAAAAGGTTTACTCGGACTTCAATTGATCCCTGGAAGAATGGAGCAAATTAATCAAGGTCAGAATTTTACCGTGATTGTTGACTATGCTCACGAAAAGCAAAGCATCACAAATGTTTTGCAAACTGCCAAAAACATGAAAATAAATTCTGGCAAACCTAATGCAAAGACCATTATTCTTCTAGGTGCAGAAGGTGGCGGTCGAGATAGGGCCAAAAGGCCGATCATGGGAGAGCTTTCCGCCAAGATGGCTGACTATTTAATAGTTTCAAATGTTGATCCTTATGACGATGATCCCAAAGATATTGTAGAAGACATTGCTGTTTCAGCAGAAAAATTTGGCATGGTTAGGAATAATAATTTATTTGTTATTGAAGATAGGGGAGAAGGTATCAGGAAAGCTTTGTCGCTGGCCAGGGAAGGTGATGTAGTTTTAATTACAGGCAAGGGCGCAGAACAGTCAATGATTTTAGGAAATAAAATAATTCCTTGGGATGATCGTAAAGTTGTCAGGGAGGAATTGGCAATGTTACTGAAGGTAAATTAATGTTTGATCAAAATTTAAATTTGCACGGGCAAAATATTTTATCTTACAGGAGTGTGCTTTATGGTCGCATGGTGTTATTCCAAGCTATAGAAACATAACAGAGTCATTGAATACCTACTCATTTATGGTATAGTCACTTCCTATGAGTATTTTCTCGCCAAAACTTGGTATCGATCTTGGCACATCTAACACTCTTGTTTTCATGCCCAAAAAAGGCATCGTCCTGAATGAGCCGTCAGTTGTGGCTGTGTCCGAAATAGACAAAAAGGTTCTGGCAGTGGGGAATGAAGCCAAAGAGATGTTGGGTCGTACACCCGACACCATTGTGGCCTATAGACCCATGCGAGACGGCGTGATCGCTGATTATCGTGTGACCGAGGCCATGCTACGCTACTTCATTGACAAAGCTCTTGGACGTTTTTCATTATTCAAACCAGAAGTCATGGTTTCCGTTCCTGCCGGCATTACTTCTACTGAACGTCGAGCAGTTGTCGAGGCCGCTCTCCGCGCAGGCGCAAAAAACGCGTATGTTGTCAAAGAGCCAATTTTGGCTGCCATTGGTGCTGGAATCCCTATTCAAGAACCGCGAGGTCACATGATTGTAGATATCGGTGGTGGTACCACAGATGTCGCGGTTATTTCACTCGGCGGGATTGTTTCTTCAACTTCAGTAAAGTGCGCAGGTAACAAGATTGATGCCGCTATTGCAGACTATGTAAAAAAGACTTTTAACCTGGCTATCGGAGATCATATGTCAGAAATAATCAAAATAAATATCGGCTCTGCTATCCCTTTGGATCAAGAACTTTCTATGCAAGTCAAAGGTCGTGACTTTATTTCTGGTTTACCGCGTTCTACAGAAATTAAAACTAACGAAATTGTCAAAGCTATAGCCGCGCCACTTCGAGATATGATCAAGGCCATAAAAGATGTCCTACAGGAAACACCACCGGAGTTGGCAGCGGACATTATTGATCAGGGCATAACTATGACGGGCGGATCCTCTATGCTTAGGAATTTCCCAGAGCTGGTCTTTCGCCGTACTGGCGTGAAGGCGCAGTTGGCTGACGAGGCACTACTTTGCGTCGCAAAGGGAACAGGTATCGCACTTGACCATTTGGATGTGTACAAGAAAGCGATGGTAAGTAAGAGGTAGGTGGTGAGTAGCGAGGTTCCACCTCGCTACACTCCGAGTTGTACGCGATTCAACTTTATAGGTACAATAGCAACAATGAAACTTTCCGATACAAATGAATTACTTAGCCATCACACCTACCTTTTGACAGGCTCTGATTCAGCTCACAGCACCCTTATTTCTTTACTTGAAAAAAATAACTTAGTCACAAACACCAACCCAGACTTTTTTGATCGTCCGTACGAAACATTTACCATCGACAATGCACGAGAGTTAAAACTATTTCATAACACACGACCAGTCACTCCAGACGGCAAGAAAATATTTGTTTTGAGAATGAATGGCATAACGGTTGAGGCACAGAACGCACTACTTAAGTTATTTGAGGAGCCAGCTGATTACGCTCATTTTTTTATTATAATTTCATCGGCACATTTATTGTTGCCAACAGTTAAATCTCGCATGAGGAGTTTGGAGTTGGGAAAAGATTTGCGTAGCGCCATTTTACCTGATGAAAAAAATCAAAAAGAAAAAAACCGTCCCATCTC
>JBDKJM010000057.1:0-2673 GCA_039796555.1 Candidatus Parcubacteria bacterium
AAAAAAGCTGACTGGGATGTTGGCTTGGCTATCGACGCAGTAAAACTTTCTCCAAAATTAGATTCTGTGATTCTCATTACAGGAGATGGAGACTTTTGTCCGTTGGTAGAATACTTACAAATGAATCAAGGATGCCAGGTAGAAGTTGCCTCGTTCGGCAAATCTACTTCTGCAAAACTTATTGAGGTTACCGATCATTTCATGGATCTGGATGAAAATTATCACAAATACTTGATGAGGGCTGGGGGGAAGAAGAGCTAATTGTCTAGAATGGTGTAAAAGTCTAATTATCTTTAGACTAACTCTGGGTAGCAATTTGAGCTACTTTTTGTTACATTAACTGTCTACATCCGCACTCGCTCCTCAGATTTATATCCTCGGAGCTACGGCGAGATATTAGCCCTTTATTAAATCGAATACTTATTTTATGAACAAGAAACAATATACTCTAGAAGTTGGCGGTAAAACTTTGACCGCTGAATTCAACGACCTAGCCGACCAGACCAACGGATCGGTTCTTCTGCGATATGGAAACACTGCCGTACTCGCAACCGCGGTAATGGGTGGCCTAAAAGATGGGGACTTTTTTCCTTTGACAGTTGACTACGAGGAAAGATTTTATGCTACAGGGAAAATTCTCGGCTCACGATTTGTCCGTCGCGAGGGTAGACCTTCAACTGAAGCTATTTTGTCAGGAAGAATTGTAGATCGCACCATTCGCCCACTTTTCAATCAGAAAATGCGTAACGAGGTTCAGGTTATTCTGACAACTCTTTCTATTGACCAAGACGACCCTGATGTAGTCTCTGTTATCGCCGCCTCTCTGGCACTAGGGACTTCAGATATTCCATGGAATGGGCCAGTTTCTGCTGTACGCATAGGCAAAGATGGCAACTGGCTAGTAAATCCTGATTTCAAAGCTCGTGAAGAAACTGGGGTTGTGCTCGAAATGGTGGCTTGTGGCAAAGATGGTATGATCAACATGATTGAAGTTGGTAGTAAGGAAGTGGATGAGAAAACTATGCATGAAGCTTTAGCAAAAGCATCGGAAGAAATAGAAAAGGTTCAAGCTTGGCAAGAGAAAATTATTTCGGAGATTGGTAAAAAGAAGGCTGAAATTATTTTAGCTGAACCGACTCCAGGCACAAAGGAACTATTCGACAAAGAAATTGCTCACCAACTCAAGAAATATGTGATGTGTGGCAAACCAGGAAAAGAGGGTATTGCTGAAATCAACAGTATCTGGACTGAACTTTTCACAAAAAGGATGATTGAAAACAAGGAAGGCACAAAGGAAGAGGGAAATCTATTAATGGCGCAGGAAATATTCGAAGAAGCAGTTAATGATTTGCTACACGTGGAAGCAATCAAACATAACAAGCGCGCAGACGGAAGAGGGATGGATGAAATTCGTCCACTATTCGCGCAGGCTGGTGGTGTTTCTCCGATTCTTCACGGCACAGGAATCTTTTATCGGGGCGGAACACACATTCTCTCTGCTCTGACACTTGGAAGTCCTGGCGACGCGCAGGTTGTTGACGCTTTGATCGTTCAGGAAAACAAACGCTTCATGCACCATTACAATTTTCCACCATTTTCAACTGGAGAAACTGGAAGAGTAGGTAACACCAACCGTCGCATGATAGGTCATGGAGCTTTGGCGGAGAAAGCTTTGGTTCCGGTAATTCCTCCGAAAGAACTTTTTCCTTATACCATTCGTCTCGTTTCAGAAGCCATGGCTTCAAATGGATCAACTTCCATGGGATCAGTCTGTGGATCGACCTTGGCGCTTATGGATGGAGGAGTTCCGATAAAAGCACCTGTAGCAGGAATTGCCAGCGGATTGATGATGAAAAATGACAAGGAATACAAAGTTCTTACAGACATTCAAGGTCCAGAAGATCATCATGGTGATATGGACTTCAAAGTTGCTGGGACGAGAGAGGGGATCACAGCTGTACAAATGGATGTGAAAGTTGGCGGCATTCCACTGAAAGTTCTGGCTGAAGCCTTTGAAAAAGCTAAAGTTGCTCGTTTCAGAATTCTTGATGTTATTGAAAAAGAAATTCCAGCTCCACGTGCAAAAATTTCTCCAAATGCGCCAGAAATAATTGTGATGAAGATAAAACCAGATCAAATCGGACTAGTCATTGGCTCTGGAGGCAAAACAATCAATGAAATCCGTGATGTTACACATGTTGATGACATTACCATTGAGGATGATGGGTCAATATTCATCACAGGTAGAAATGAGACTGCCATGAAAGCAAAGGAAATAATCTTCAACATGACGCGGGAATACATGCCGGGAGAGAAATATGATGGTGAAGTGGTGCGCATGATGGATTTTGGTGCATTTGTGAAGATTGGTCCGAATGCCGAAGGACTAGTGCATGTTTCAGAAATTGCTCCATTTCGAGTAGAACGAGTTGATACCTATATGAAAGAAGGAGACAGGGTGCCAGTTATGGTCAAAGAGATTGATGAAAAGGGACGCATAAATTTGTCTATAAAATCTGCGAATCCAACTTTCTTTACAAAAAAAGAAGAGGCTCCTAGACCAATGGGAGGGCCTAGGAAAGATTTCAAAAAGAGATACTAATTAGATGGGACACCAGAACTCGGGCAAAACACATTCTCCTGCATGGTTGTAAGGTCACCCACTCCAAATTG
>JBDKJM010000058.1:0-2912 GCA_039796555.1 Candidatus Parcubacteria bacterium
CGAGTCGTTCAATTCGAGATCGACATCCACTTTGGAGAGTGGTAGAGGATGACATAGCGGAATCAGGTCTGAGGTCCGTTTTGAGGCGGTGATGCCCGCAATTTGCGCCACGGTCAACACATCGCCCTTTTTGATCTGCCCGGCGCGGATTAAGTCCAATGTCTCTTTTTTCATGTGGACTTCACCACGTGCGACAGCAGTTCGTGAGGTGTCGGGCTTGTCGCTCACATCCACCATTTTGGCGCGGCCATGTTCATCGAGATGAGTTAATTTGGACATGGGAGCTATTATAACCACCTAGTGTATAATTCGCCCGCTATGGATGGATTTCTCGGTAATCAACTCGGCACGTATAAGGTTTCGACCTCGGTCTATGAAGGTCCGCTTGACTTGTTGTTAAGCCTGATCGAACGCGCCGAACTGGATATTACAACGGTCTCACTGGGCTCGGTAACAGACCAATATTTGGCGCATTTGCAAACGGTGGAAAATCAACTACCTGAAGAGATCTCGTCATTTCTAGTGATTGCTACCAAATTGGTGCAGATCAAATCGGAAGCATTGTTGCCACGCCCGCCTGAACGCGAAGTTGGCGAAGAAGACCCTGGCGTTTCACTGGTTGAGCAATTAAAACTTTATAAGCGTTATAAAGAAATTGCAGTATGGATCGAAGAACGCCAAACATTAAACCTACGGACATTTCTGCGTGTGGCACCACCCCCCAAAGTGGAACCGAAACTTGATCTCTCGAATTTGACTCTCGAGAAACTTGTTTCTGCTGCTGAATCAGCCTTTGCAAAAGGCAAGGAAAAGAAGCCGCTTACAACGGTTATCAGCGCGCCCAAGGTGACGATCCGTGAGAAGATCGATTACATCACCAAGACTCTGAAAAATATCCAACGCATGCATTTCAGTGGTCTCATAACTGATAAAGCCACCCGCGTGGAGATTGTTGTTACTTTTCTTGCATTGCTTGAATTAGTCAAGCGGTATCACATTACAGCCAAACAGGATGTGTTATTTGGTGATATTGAGTTTGAACGCAGTGAAAATTGGAAAGAAGACGAAGAGATCGATATTGAGTTTGAGTAAGGGAAGAGCAATTAGTGACAAGCACGTAATTCAATATACCGTCATGGAACATAATGAAATATCGACCCGAAATTGATGGATTAAGAGCTATAGCAGTAATCATAGTCATCTTATTCCATGCAGGCTTCAAATCGTTTAGCGGCGGCTTTGTAGGTGTCGATGTTTTTTTTGTAATTAGCGGCTATCTGATCACAACGATCATTGTCATTGAAAAAGAGCGGGGAGATTTTTCATTTATTTGTTTTTACGAGCGAAGAATAAGACGTATCTTTCCGCCACTATTCCTTGTCTTATTTGTTAGCTTGGTTTCCGCGTGGTTTTGGTTACTCCCTTCTGAAATGAAGGATTTCTCCCAAAGTTTAACTGCTGTTTCATATTTTTCTTCAAATATTTTTTTCAGGCGCACATCTGGATATTGGGATATTTCAAATGAATTAAAACCCTTGATCCATACCTGGAGTTTATCCGTTGAGGAACAGTTTTATCTTTTTTTTCCTCTCTTCATTACACTACTAGGGAAATATCATAAAAAGTGGTTGTGGTTTTCAATTACAACAATCTTTACAGTCAGTTTGTTATACGCACACTGGGGCGCTTATAACAATCCCACACCAACGTTCTACCTCCTACCGGCTCGAATTTGGGAGCTATTAATTGGTGCCGGCATCGCTTTGTATTTTCTACACCAAAAAAATACTCTTCAGTCGATCTTTTCGAATAATTTGCTTAATGAATTATTGTCGCTATGCGGTTTATTTATGATCGCCTTCGCCGTTTATGCCTTCGATGAAGAAACGCCTTTTCCAAGTTTTTATGCATTAATTCCAACGATAGGAACTGGGCTAATCATCTCCTTTTCAGCGACGCAAACAATCGTGGGGCGTATGCTAAGCTCAAAGCCTTTAGTATCTATTGGGTTGATTAGCTACAGCGCCTACCTATGGCACCAACCACTATTTGCATTTGCAAGATACTTAAGTATTATCAAACTAAGCGAAGGTATTTTTATTCTCTTAATACTTCTGACTCTGCTCATTGCATATATATCCTGGCGTTATATAGAAAACCCTTTTAGAAGCAAGAATCGTTTTAGCAAAAAGTTTATTTTCACTTTCGCACTAACGGGATCTCTTGCATTTGCCATAGTTGGGTTAATCGGAAAACAAAATAACGGATTTACAGATCGCTTCACAAATGAGCAAAAAAACATACTGGCGTTCGCTCAATATGACAGAAAAGACATGTTCCGTGAAGGAATCTGTTTCTTGACAGTTGAACAAAAATCAAAAGACTTCAAGAGGGTTTGTTCCTATCTAGGATCAGATGAAAATTCATTTTTTATTTGGGGCGACTCTCATGCCGCCGCACTATCTTACGGTCTTAGAGAAATTAGCCCCGCCGTAACTCAAATAACCGCTTCCGGATGTCCTCCACTCATAGGGTATACATCAACACGACGTCCGTATTGCGAGGAAATTAATGAATTTGCCTTAAAGAGAATAAAGAAATTAAAACCCAAATACCTTCTACTCCATGCAAACTGGAGCGAACCATTGGATAAAATCGAACCGAGTTTGGAAGAAGTTTTATCTACAACCCTATTACGTATCAAGGAAAATTCTCCAGAAACGGAAATCATTATTATTGGTGGCGTACCTAAATGGAAGCCGACCTTGCCTAACATACTCGTACGATTCAAAATACAATTAGCCGACGAAGCATTTATATACTCCAACTCTTATGATGAAATCCAAGACACAGACAATACATTAAACATCTTTGCGAAAGAAAATGAAGTTAAGTTCATATCCCTTCTTGAT
>JBDKJM010000059.1:0-4216 GCA_039796555.1 Candidatus Parcubacteria bacterium
CTTCTTTTTTGTTTAATTGTTTTAAATCATGCCATGAAGCTGGAGAATTTATCATGACCATTCAAACCAAATCCGAGATCATTATTGCTTTGCGCGATTCGAATCGACACATACACGATTGGTTTTCTGCTATTCCCATTTCTGAGTATTTCACTCGACAAGGCGAGGTTTGGTCTGCATTTGATAATGTTGATCATGTTATCAAGGCGGTAAAACCCATCGTGCAAGCCTTGGGGCTGCCACATCTGGCGCTACATACCATGTTTGGTAAGCCGAAGCAGGCTTCAAGATCCTATGATGAGATTTGCAAGATTTATTCAGATGAGATCGCCAAAGGAGCACAGGCATCCGGTCGCTTCTTGCCAGGGGATGCGCCCGTTGAAGATAAAGAACAAGCCAGGGCTATACAATTACAGAAAGTATCAAAGGTTATTGAAAATTTACTTTCTGCATTGGAAAAGTGGGAGGATACAGCCCTTGATCAATGCCAATTGCCCCACCCGATCATTGGGAACCTGACCATGCGTGAAATGCTTTTCTTCACCATTCACCACAACCTGCGCCACGCCAGCCATGAAGGGGATTAACATTCGATTTGAAACCATGAACTGCACGTTCAGGGACGCCTAAACCAGTTTTTTCGGAGACATTAAATGACACATCCACTTGTTCTGCAACTTCGTTTCACCCGTAGTGAATTTCTACGCGGCATCAAAGGCGTCACGGAGAAGGAGGCGAAGAAACGCTTCCTACCGATGAATTGTATTAGTTGGAATGTAGGGCACCTAGCGTGGCAGGAACAACGCTATTTCTTATCTTATGGGTTGGGTATATCGCTTTTTCCTGAAATTGAGAAAAGCCATGCCTATGGAGCCCCAGCCAGCACGCCCTCACTAAAAGAAATGCTTGCCGCTTGGAAACAGATCACCCTTGCTGCTGATCCGTTTTTAGAGACATTGACTTCAAAGAAACTTGCTCAGAATGTCATCAGCAATGGCAAGGAGATTCAGCGCACCTACGGCAACTTGATCCAACGCACGATCTATCACTACTGGTATCACCTCGGTGAGAACATGGCGATTCGACAGAATTTGGGTCATAAAAAACTTCCGCAATTCGTGGGGAGTATTGATACGAAAGCGCCTTTTATTGCGTAGAGATTGGACTTTGAGGTGAATCAGAACAGGCTGTCTTTCAACAGCCTGTTTTTTTAAGTGGACTAAATATGATATGACCGAAGCCTATGGATTAAAGAGATCAAAGATCGTGGGTGGAATCGTCAGGTCTTTTGGCAGGGGGGAGACGGTGAATTCAAAGACCTCCGCACCTGAGGTTGTTGGCTTCGTGTTGTTCACCCATGCCGGGTTCGAGTTGAAGGGACCGCCGGAAAGATAGCCACAACCGGGCCAATAATACCCACCCATACCAAAATAGCTGTATGCGGTGGTTGTGCTTTTGGAGTAACCGCCAAAATAGTAAGTACCAGAATGCCCAAACTCTAATCTTGATAACCCCTTGTTGTATGTTAGTGGAACCAGAGGGGTGTAGGTGAACTTTTGATTGTATATATTGCAGGCATAGACTGTAACATAAATGGAAAAATTATCGATATAGCCTCTGTCTGGGGTTATATAGAATTCTGAATAGTTTGGTCCACCTTTCCAGTACCCAGCAAGAGGAGCGGAGACGGTGAAAACCTTATAACTGCTATAACCCCGCCATTGCCCATTGACCAGTGCTTGCACGCGCCATTTGTAATTGCCATTTTTTAGAGAGGTTGTGGGCGTAGCCTTGCATGTGTTTTTTACGCATATGGCAGAATTAACTATTTTGGAGTATATAACTTCGGTACCTTTGCGAATCTCATATTTGTAATTCGTCGCTTCTCCGATCTTGTTCCAAGTTAGCTCGGGAGTAGCATCGGCAATTGTTCCAGAAGGGGCTGAGGGGGTAGGAATTGAAATAATGCTATAACTTGGTCCGACAAAGTTGCCATTCCCTACACCTGCGCTTCCCAATGGGGTGTTGGAAGATCCAATGATACTGTCGTCATCAATGAGGTTGAGTTGGATCGTGCCACTTCCCTTACCAGTGTTGACAGCTACAGTATATGTTTTACCGCTGCCACTGATGCTTTGGATGAAATGATTAGTTATAGTGCCTGTAGCTGTGAGAGAAAAGTCAGTAGCATCAACCCCCATGACCGATTCAGAGAATTTCACTGTGTAATTTAAGACCGGGGAACCCGTAGGATTAGGGGAGGTAGAATTTATAGAAGCTACACCTGGAACAGATCCCTCATATGCCCCAGCATCACAACCGCTTCCAATTGGGCGCAAAGTGGAACGTTGGTCTGTACTTGGGCAGTTGGCTGGATTGCCATGATCGATCGCAGGACTCACTGCCAACAAGGCGTGATATCCTTCCGGTGATAAAGGTAAGATTAATGGGGATGTTACTCGTATATCTGTACTTTTTAATGTAACGCAGTTTTCTGTTGAGTCGAACAGGTTATATCCTTTAGAAGTAAAATTACTACCATACGTGCAACTAAATTCATTTTGGGCCAAAATACTGCTGCCAATATTGATTAGGGCAAAACCGTTCCCACTCGAAATAGGCTGTCTTTGATTGTTTGTAATTGTTGAATAGTAGATGGTAATAGTTCCGGATACGTTGCTGATCGCAGAACCTGCTGTTCCTCCGGCACTATTATTCCCACTAAATGTAGCATTGATGAAGGTTGCCCCTCCAAAATTAAAATTGCGGAGTCCGTTATTATTGTTATTCAATGCTCCATTTTTAAAAACCAATGTTCCGCCAGAATTTTCTATTCCATAGTCACTATTTTGAATAATGAAATTAGAGATCGTTAAATTAGCGCTCATAACGATGCCATGGTCATCTTGACTACCCAGGTCAATAATGGAATGTCCAACTTTTGATGTAAAGCTAGAGTCCCAACCACCGCTCAGGGTGAGATTTTTGTTTACTACAACGGTTTCTCCGTAGGTTCCTTCGGCAACCAAAATCGTATCGCCAGCTGTTGCCTTGGCAACAGCTCCATTGATGGTTGCACAGGGTGTACCTGGCGATAAACAGTCGTTGCCGTTATCGCCAGTGGTTGCCACATACCAGGTATTTGCCACTCCAACGCCACTGAGTGAAAGGCTGTCTGGTGACGTGACCGAGTCACTGGGGATGGAAACCGAGCCGGTCTTTGCACCATTGGAAATAGGCGAGAAGGAGACATCGAAGGTGCAGGAAGTTGTGGATGCAATGACCTGACCACTGCAGAGGTCATTGCTAAGAGCAAACTCACCAGAGACCGAGAGTGTGCCGATATTCAGATCCGTAATATCGTTATTGGTGAGAGTGACGGTTTGCACGGTGCTGGTAGAGCCGGTGAGTTGATCGCCAAAATCGAGAGAAGACGGACTGAGATCTGGTGTTTGCGCATGGAGCGGGCTTGCCATGGCAGAGGATGCCGCCAGAGCAACGACCAGTGCGAGGGATAGGGCGAGTGCAACTTGTTTGAGTTTCATGAATTCCTCCTGAAGGGTTGGGCAGTTCGTGGAATTTCTCCTCAATGCATGCAGCAAAAGGAAACGAAACTGCCAAGTATGGATGGGCGGGAAGAATTCTTTGACTTTCTAATTTATTTCCCGCCATTGTTATTTCATACAAAAGATTATAGCAGGATAAGAAAAAAATGCAATATGAATGCGCTTTTTGAAAGTATGGGTCTTAAGAAATTAATGCCTAATAGGATAATGCAATTAACAGAATGGACTACCCCTAATGCCGTTCTGTTAATTGCAATTGGCTTCAGGCTTTTAAGGCAACTGATACTGGATTAAGAGCTTAGGGCGGCTATCTGCGGCAGCATTACCGCTGAAGAATCGGATGAAATCAGCGACATTGTTATTGTTATCATCCACCGAGAAGTACAGGCGCAATTGAGTCGTCCCCGTGCGATTGATATACAACTTCCCACCGTTATTGAAGCGAGCACTAAACCAGCCGTTCACTGAATTAGGATTGAAAACCGCACTCTTGACCGTCCTTGCTTCGAAGTTAAAATCTGTTTGCTCGAGAGCATTGCCTCCAAATGCTGGATTGCGCATATCAATATAGAGAGAGCTAAAGGAGAATGGAGTGCTTCCTGTGACGTCTCCTTGTTGCTTGAGTTTTAATGCCATGGAGGTGATGACCG
>JBDKJM010000060.1:0-10123 GCA_039796555.1 Candidatus Parcubacteria bacterium
GTCGCGTGCTTGGCGTTACTTTGAATGAATGATTTTCTTGCAGGAACATCATCACCCATGAGCATATCAAAAACCTTGTCTGCATCTTGAGCATCTTCAATAGTCACTTGGCGAAGAATTCTCCTAGATGGATCCATAGTAGTTTCCCAAAGTTCATCATGGTTCATTTCTCCTAGACCCTTGTAGCGCTGAATAGAAATTTTTGGTGCTTTACCCTTGCCACCTTCAATAACAACTTCCTCTGTGTCCGGCTCGGCTCCTGACCTCTCTAATAGTTCAGCACGTTGTGCCGCATTTTGTCGATCAAGCTCTGTCTCTGCTTCTGGAATCTGCTCAACTTCTTTTCCTAAAGCCTTGATCTTCTCCTCATCACTGTAGAAATAAAGAATCTCTTTACCTTTTTTGACCTTATAAAGTGGTGGCTGGGCAATATAAACATAGCCACTATCAATAAGTGGACGGAAGTAGCGATAGAGCAGTGTCAAAATGAGGGTGCGGATGTGTGCGCCGTCAACGTCAGCATCAGTAGCCAGAATTATTTTGTGATATCGAAGCTTGGAAATGTCGAAGGTGTCACCGATGGCGGTACCGAAGGCCAACACCAAATTTTTGATCTGCTCTGAACCAAGCATGCGATCCAAACGTGCACGCTCAATATTCAAAATCTTTCCACGCAGGGGCAGAATAGCCTGGGTACGACGATCCCTGCCCTGCTTAGCAGTACCTCCAGCAGAGTCTCCTTCCACAATGAAGATTTCTGAATCAGCAGGATCATTTGACTGGCAGTCTGCTAGCTTACCCGGCAAGGTCATGCCTTCCAAAGCTCCTTTGCGCAAAACAGAATCCTTGGCCGCTTTGGCGGCCTTGCGCGCCTTCATGGCCAAAATTACCTTGTTGACTATGGATCTGGCGTCATCTGGATTTTCCTCTAAAAACGCAGAAAAGGCATCACCGAAAATGGTTGCTACTGCGCCCTGCGCCTCCATAGAACCAAGTTTGGCCTTGGTCTGACCCTCAAACTGCACTTCACGCAATTTGACCGAAATAACGGCAGTAATACCTTCAAGGGCATCATCACCAGTGAAGCTGTCTTCGCCATTTTTTGCCAGATTGTTATTTTTGGCATAAGTATTCAGTGTGCGAGTAAGAGCCGTCTTGAATCCTGTAACATGGGTTCCGCCTTCGGGATTATGAATATCATTGGCAAAGGCCATAACGCGTGAAGAAACGTCATCAGCGTATTGCAGAGCTACTTCGACTGCTTCGACACCTTCCACTGATTTGTCCACATAGAAAATATTTTTGTGAGAAGGTTTATAGGTCTGATTTGTAAAACGCACCAGAGAAACCAGTCCTCCTTCGAAATAAAATGTGTGTGAAGGTAGGTCTGCGCCGGTATCACGAAGGTAGAACAACTCATTGTCCAAACCAAAACCTTCAATTTGGCTTCTAGCGTCAAGTACACTTATTCTAAGGCCCTTCACCAAATACGCCTGCTGTCTCATATAGTTCACAATACGGTTGAAATCAAAGACGATACCCTCTTTGAAAATAGTGGGGTCAGGCTCAAATGTCACGATAGTGCCGTGGAGCTTGGTTGATCCTATCTTTTTGACTGCGGCCTTTCGTTTGCCCTGACTGTATTCTTGTATATAAATGGCTCCGTCCTTATGCACCAAAACTTTTGTATAATTTGACAACGCATTTACCACAGAAGCGCCTACACCGTGCAATCCACCAGAAACTTTGTACCCACTTTCTTCACCACCAAATTTACCACCAGCATGAAGCGTGGTCATAACCATTTCCAAAGCTGAGACTTTGGTCTGTTTGTGAATATCTACAGGAATACCGCGACCGTTGTCAGTCACACGAACTCGATTGTGTGGCAGAAGTGCTATCTCAATGTCATTGGCATGACCTCCCATGGCCTCATCGCGAGAGTTATCAAAAATCTCATTTATGAGATGGTGAAGACCATCTGGCCCGGTAGTTCCTATGTACATTCCGGGACGCTTACGAACTGGTTCTAGACCTTCAAGAACAGTAATTGCCGATGCGTCGTAGTTGCCTTTGCCTGCCTTATCACTAGTACTTTTCTTGCCTTGCCCAGTCGAAGCTTTATTTGCGGGGGAGCCTTTCTTGGTCTCTTTTTCTGTTGCCATAAAATATTTTTAGTAAATAAAAAATTTCTCTGCCAGATGATCAAAATATAGCCTAAAATATAGCTATTTTGAACATCAAAATTACTACTTTTATGCAGATAATTATAGCAAATTTACAGACTAAAAGAAAGGCCTTTTTGTCTGAAATTCCACTCAAATTGTGGATAAAAGGGGGCATATCCCGCACGTCCACACTGAAACTTGTTAATTTCCCCTACCTAACTTTTGCCTTGAGAACATTAACGGTCATATCATGAATTTTCGCGTGTAAATTATTTACCTCTTCGTTGGTAAGTGTTCGTTCTGTTGAGCGATAAACAATGCGAAATGTGTAGCTAACCTTCCCTACTCCAAATTTTTTGGCATTTTCATAGGTGTCAACAAGCTTCATCTCTTCAATCAAATTACCAACGATGTCGCGCACCATGTCATAATAGTCATTTACTGCAACATCCTTGCTAACGACAAAAGAGATATCCCGTACTATTGGTGGGTACTTCGAAACATCTTCGTATTTCCTACCCAATTTCAACTGTTTCTTGACGCGTTCGTCATCTGACCAGAGCAAGCGAATGTCTGGTAGTTCCATAGAAATCATGGCTAAACGCTCAATACCGAAGCCAAAAGCCCAGCCATGGTAGCCTGTGAGCCCCATGTTAGCTAGAACGCTCTTTCTGGCCATTCCAGAACCGAGCATTTCAACCCATTTACCACGTATTTCGGCCTCCATTTCGAAACTCGGGTCTGTATATGGAAAATTGTGATCATAGAACCTAAAGTTAACATCCTCACCAAATGTAGCTTTTGCCACATCCGAAAGAACTTTTTTCAAGTCATCAGGTGTAAGCGACATCTTGTCATCTGGAACCAAGTAAAGACCGCCGATCTGATGGAAAACGTTCATGTGTGTACGATCTATCTCGTCTTTTCTGTAAACCTTACCGAAACACATTGCTCCAATTGGTTCCTTACGCGCGATTCTTTCTTTGATTTCTGGCTGACTGAAATAGTAGTACCAAAATACAGTATCGTGTGTACGTAGAATGTGTTCTTCATCCACATAATAAGTATCAGACTTTGAACGTGCAGGGTGTCCTGGAGGCATGTTAAATAGATCGAATAGTATCTTTGTGGAAATGATTTCAGGCACCTGAATAATGTCCAAATCTTTTATAACATCAACCTTGAGCGTGCGGTCAACCACTTCCTTGAGTGGACTTCTGGAAGTGCGGGAAAGATCTGGCATTTTGAGAAATCTTTTGATTCTGACCGCTTCGGCATCGCTTCTCTTTTCGAGTGCGGTAATAAGCTCCTTCTCCTTTGGGTCATCAATAACTATGTTCTGTGGTTTTCTCATGATTCTTTGATAAATTCAAAACGTGGAACTTTCTTTCCGTTCAATTCTATAATTTCAGAAAACATTTTGGCTGGTCTGACCCAAAATTTTGACTTTGGGTTCTCATACAAACATTCATAGACTACAAACTGCTCTGTCGGATTTTCTGAATGACTGGCCACAAAATGAACCTTGTAAAGATTAGCAGTTTTTGAGTGTTTGTAAATGCCCGGCTTCATGAGCCACCTCCCAGGCTTGAACTGGGGACCTTCGCTTTACAAAAGCGTTGCTCTACCAACTGAGCTAAGGTGGCGTGACCAAAACTGTATCAATTTTTTTGCACTTATGCAAGAAAATGCTCTGAAGCTTGGTGCAATGTTTGTTCCTTGGGACACGAAAAAATTCTGCAGAATTTTTTCTAGTCCTCGGAAATTTTTTGCTAAAAATTTCCTGCGGATGTCTCTCGAAACAAACATTGCACCAAGCTCGTTTATAATTACTGTTTCTCTGAAATCCTTCTCAAATAGAAAGAGGCTCCGTGGTTAGTAACTTGCCCACGACCTCGAACTGCATCTAGCATGCGTTTACCTTGAGGATTTGCAAGAAATGATGCTTTGATGCTGACATATACGTTACGAATGTGAACCAATATATGGAAAGCTATCCAGTGAGCAATAGCCACGAAAGTGTGTTTGTTAAGGAAGGACCAGCCTTTACTAATAGCACTCAAAACTGCATGGAATATATGGTCACTTCCCTGACCTAGGCGAGAAACAAGGCTAGGATGGCCAGTTTTTACTTCACGACGCTTCAATAGAAGCATTGATGCGATAATAACCAGAGATAGATAGAATATGCCTATAAGTATATACATGGTTGTATTATAACATTTAATTCTCCAGAACCTTAAACCTCTTGAACCTAGCAATAGCAATCTTCTCTCCAAATTTCTGTACAGCCGCGTCAACAAGGCCCTGGATGGTGGTTTCTGGGTTTTTGATAAATGGCTGATTGGCCAGAACCATTTCTGCAAAATAGGTATCAAGCTTTCCTGAAAGAATTTTGTCTCTCATGGCCGCAGGTTTATCCTTAACCTCTGCCGCAAAAACCTCCTTGGCGGCGACCATATCTGACTCCTTTATGTCTGATTTGTTCAAAAACTTTGGATTGGTTGCTGTAACGTGCATAGCAATATCGCGTGCTAAGGTCTTGAATTCGTCATTGTTGGCAACAAAATCAGTCTCGCAATTGATCTCAACTATTGTGCCAACCATGCCAGTCGCATGGATGTAGGCCTGAACTGTACCTGAACCAAATGTCCGGTCGCCTTTCTTGGCGGCAAGTTCTCCACTCTTCTTGCGGAGGATTACCAATGCTTTTTCAGTATCACCACCAGCTTCTTCCAGAGCTTTTTTGCACTGCATCACAGAAATACCTGTTTGATCGCGAAGGGCTTTTACTTGTTCGGTGCTGATAGTTGATGACATTGGAGTTTGTGTGTTATTGGTGACGTTCTGATCGTTATTAACTGACGATAATGTATTTGAAATGGAAAACTTTTTTGATAATGAAGCTTGTTGTTCTTTGATTTGCTCCTTCAAAGAGGATAGTGGCATTGAGGGCGGTTTCTTCTTTTCAGAATTCTTGGCAGATTTCCAGAACAGGAAGGGACTTAACATGATGGTCGTTAGGTTCTACAAATTATACAATCCGGTACTACCCGTCTTTATTGACTATGCTGCTTTCTTGCCACTCTGGTAAGCCTTGACAACCTCGTCTAGGAAAAATTGGATGCTGGCCTTCGATGCGTCGTTGCCAACAATGGGATAGGTAACCTCCGAAATATTGCAATCTGAACCAGCCAGAGCAATAACGGGGACATTCATATCAGTGGCTTCTTTGACTGCGTTTTTCTCGCGGCGTGGATCTATGACAAATATCATATCAGGTACTTTCTTCAAGAATACAATGCCGTAGAACATCTTTTCGAGTGAAGCGATCTCTTTGTCTATGAGCATACGCTCTCTCTTGGTATATTTTGCCAGTTCGCCCTTTTCGCGATCAGAAACGAATTTCTCATAACGATCTATGCGCTTCCTGATCTGGCCAAAGTTACTCAAAGTACCTCCGATCCAGCGACCATCAACATATGGCATATTGATTGCCATAGCGGCATTTTTGACTGCTATAGAGGCCTCCTTCTTGCCACCTACAAACAGAATAGTCTTGCCATCTTTGGCAAGAGCGACAATCATGTTTCTAACTTTTTCCAAAACTAGAGAAGTCTTCTCCAGATCGAAAATATCAGTCGTGTTCTTGGTACCAAAAATGAAAGGTGCGACCGTAGGATGTCGCCTTGAACGACCAAGGCCAAAGTGGGCTCCGGCCATAAACATCGATTCAATATTCTTTTTATCTGTTGTTTTTATTTCCATTGTGGTGTGTACCTTATCAAAATTATAGGCCCAAGTCAATTGATTTTAATACTCTCTCATAGCTACTTGCGCGTCTATTTTCTTCAGCAAATCAAGGACTACAGAAACTACGATGAGCAGTGCTGTACCACCCACAGCAAATGTCTGACTACTGCTATCTGGAGAAAAACCTTGGATGATTATCGGCAAGATAGCAATGATACCCAAGAATAATGCTCCCACCAAGGTTATACGAGTAACAATAGAAGCTAGATGATCGCGAGTATGATCTCCAGGACGAACGCCTGGAATGAAGGCCCCTGAACGCTGTAGATTCTCTGAAATGAGTTTTGGATCAAAAGTAACTGCTGTATAGAAATATGTGAATGCTACGACCAGAATAAAGTAGAGAATTCCGTGCACCCACAGATTGCTGAAGAAAACTGAAGCCGATGTACCCCAACTAGCGATGGTTGGATGACTAGCCCAGTTCGATAGTGCTTTTGTAATAATTTGTGGGAAAAGAAGAATAGACAGAGCAAAGATGATTGGAATCACTCCTGACTGGTTCAAACGCAGTGGCAAATAGGTTGAAGCTCCCCCATAAACTTTGTTGCCACGAACCTGCTTTGCATAAGTTACCGGCACAGATCTTTCTGCTTCAGTAATGTAAACTACGGCGGCAATAGCCAGTATAGCAACTACTAGCACTCCAAGATAAAAAGGTATATCAGCGCCACTTGAAGCGGTGAACTTTTGATAATTCTGAGCAATAGAAGTTGGTAGACGAGAGACAATACCGGCAAAGATAATTAGCGATACGCCATTACCTATACCAAACTCTGATATAAGCTCTCCAATCCACATGAGCAAAGTTGAGCCGGCTGTAATAACCATAACATTGATGATGAAGGCAAATACTCCCAAAGATGGTAATGCGCCAGAAGACTGTAAGAGAGTTAGAAAACCAATAGCTGAAACTACTGACAACGGTACCGAAAGCCATCGCGAATAACTAGATAATTTCATACGACCAGCCTCACCTTCGTCGTGCATCAGCGCCTTCCATTTTGGAAACATCATGGTAAGGAGCTGTATAACAATGGTTGCTGTGATAAATGGACCAACACCAAGCATGACAATAGAAACACTTGATAATCCACCGCCAGACAAGATATCAAGAAGACCAAAGAGTCTATTTGAACCCAGAAACTGAGCCAAACTCTCTGCATTTACACCAGGAATCGGGATTGTTGCCAAAAGACGGAAAACCACAAGAGCTAATAAGGTGAACCCGATTCTCTTGCGGAGTACCTGATCTTTAAGCGCTATTTTTATTTTGTCCCAAAAGTTTTTCATATGTTGTTTTGATCTCTATTTTAACACTTTCTATTTGGTAACCTTCACCTGGGCTACGGCTTTTTGTTTTGGAATGACACGTGAAATAAGAGTCGCGACTGATCCTCCAGCCTTTTCGATCTTTTCTTTTGCGGACTTAGAAACTGCACATCCTGAAACTTTGAAAACTTTGGTGACTTCCCCATCACCGAGAATCTTGACCATTGGCATAACACCTGAAAAAGTATTCAGAAGTCCCTTTTCAACAAGAATAGTAGGAGTTATGGCTTCATTAGTAGAAAAATGTGCCTCCAAAGCAGCCACATTAATAATTGCAGCTGGCTCTGATATTGGCTTGTTCTGGTTAACACCACGTCCACGTAATTTTGGAAGTTTCTTTATGATATCACGCCATTCTGGGCGACGCTTGTTACCAGCACGAGCCGACTGACCCTTGCCTCCACGGCCAGATGTCTTGCCACGCTTGCCACCACGAGCAACTGTAACGCGCTTCATATTCGGATTTTTTCGTTTTAGTTGGTGGAATTGCATGTAAGTTAATGAAGTTATGAATCAGAAAATAATTTATTGCGTGTTGACCAACCTTTCAACTTTAGAATTTTCGACTGGTTTTGTTGGCTTGTTGGTCAAAACTGCTCTAGAAACCTTGCTTAGCTTCTTCAGCGCCTCAATAGCCACCTTGGCATTATTCAAACGATTCTTGCTACCTGAAAGGAATTTGGCGCAAACGTCACGAATACCGGCAAGTTCAATAACGGCACGTGCCGAGCTACCAGCCACGATACCGCGACCACGAGCTGGGAAAATCATGATGCGAGCACTAGCAAACTTGGCCTCAACTGCATGAGGAATGGTCATCTGGGCTGACAATGGAACTTTGATCAGGTTTTTCTTGGCTTCACGAGTGGCCTTTTCGACAGCAGAAGCAGTGTCTATACTTTTACCCAAACCAACACCTACACGACCTTTGTGATCTCCTGCAACCACTGCAACACTGAAATTCATACGTCGCCCACCAGAGGTCACGCGAGTCACACGGCGTATATCAATTATTTTACTATCAAACTCTGGCTTGACACGTTCACGAGGTTCATTACTGCGACTTCCACCACGCGCACCGCGACCTTGTGGGCCACTTGAACCACCACGCCGTGCTGAATCACCACGCATCTTGCGTCCAGGCGTGACTTTGTTAGCAACAACTGGAGCTGATTCTGTAGTCGCAGTTTCTTGAGCTACTTCAGACACAACTTCTCCGGTAGCAACAATTTCAGCAACATCAACACCAGTTGCTGGGATAGCTACGTCATTTACTTCATTATTTGTTTTGATTTCTTTTGCAGTCATAATTGTTTATTAAAACTCAAGACCTCCTTCACGGGCGGCATCAGCGACCATTTTGATCTTGCCTGTATAAATATAGCCTCCTCGATCAAAAACTACTTTTGTCACCTTTGCGGCTTTTGATTTCTTGGCAATTTCTGCACCAACTTCCTTGGCTCGTTCAACAGGAGTTTTGGCCTTGGACATACTAGAGTTGTAAGCGGATATGGTATGACCCCTGGTGTCGTCAATGACTTGAGCATATATATATTTGTGCGACTTGAATATAGAGAGACGTGGCCGCTCTGATGTACCAGAAATCTTGGCACGAATACGTGTCTTTCTGCGAGCAAATATTTTCTGTTTTGTCTGTAGTGTATTCATGATTTTCTTTTATGTAGCCTTCTTACCTTGCTTCCTTCTGATAACTTCGTCAGCATATCTGATGCCTTTACCCAAATATGGTTCTGGTTTCTTCATTGATCGAATAACTGCTGCAAACTGACCAACTTTTTCACAATCAATACCTGAAACCACAATGTTGTTTTTTTCAGTCGTAACCTTCAAATCAGCAGAGATGGGTACAGAGACCGGATGTGAAAATCCTAGAGACATGACCAGGTTGGTTCCTTTGACGTCAGCTTTGTAACCGATACCTTCAACCACTAATCTCTTTTCATAGGGCTTATTCACGCCTGCAAGCATGTTCTTGATATGAGAAGCATAAGTACCCCATAGCGCGCGGCCTTGCAAAGATGAGCCGTTTTGAGTCAGGGTTATGGCACCATTTTCAATAGCTACATTGATATATGGGCGAATGGTTTTGGAGATTGTTCCAAGTGGACCTTTGACAGTTATAACACCGCCAGAAAAAGTAGCTTCTGTTTTTGGTGGGATTACAATAGGTTTTTTTGCAATTCTGGACATAGGATTGTATTACCAAATTTTAAACAAAACTTCCCCACCGACCTTTAGTTTCTTGGCGTCCATGTCTACCAATATGCCTTTTGGAGTTGAAAGGAAAATATTACCAAAACCGCTACGAAAAACTCGAATATCAGCAGACTTCAAATATATACGACGAGATGACTTGGAGATGCGCTCAACTCCATTGACACGTGGAGCGCCATCAAAATATACAATGCCGAGCTCGAGCTCACGCGTGTCATTATTCTTACCAACACTGGAAATATAGCCGCCCTTTTTCAAAGCGTGAGCAATGTTCTCAACTAATTTTGATTGTGGAACTACGACAACAGCCTTCTTTGCGTCGCTAGCATTCTTGATACGAGTGATCAGATTTGATACTGGGTCTGTTACCATGATGATTTCTTTATACCTGGAATAACACCTTCATTGGCAAACTCGCGGAAACAAATACGACAGAGATCAAAATCCCTCATATAACCATGCTTGCGTCCACAGCGGAAACAACGTCGAACCACACGCGACTTGAATTTCGGCTTCTTTTGGGATCTTACGATAACTGATGTTTTTGCCATGTGTTAATTCTCCATTATGATCTA
>JBDKJM010000061.1:0-3192 GCA_039796555.1 Candidatus Parcubacteria bacterium
TGTTAGGGCAGAGATAGTTTCATCTTCTAGACTTTTTAATGTCATGAAGCCACCAGATGACTTGGCCATTTTCGCATTATCAACCGTGATAAATTCATTGTGCATCCAAAAGTTTGCAAGTGGCTGGCCATAAGCAGCTTCGGACTGTGCAATTTCATTATTATGATGTACAGGAATATGATCAATACCACCAGTATGTATGTCGAAAGGTTGTCCCAAAAGTTTTCTGGACATAACGGAACACTCTATGTGCCAACCAGGGAAACCTTGTCCCCAAGGACTGGCCCAACCGATTTTCGAATCAAATTTCCAAAGCACAAAATCCGCTGGATTTCTTTTTTCCGGATTCACAACTACACGCGCACCATCTTTCTGTGCTTGAAGTGAAATATTGCCAAGTTTTCCATAAGTAGGGAATTTTGATATGTCAAAATACAGTCCATCACTAGTTGTGTAGACAAAACCCTTTTTTTCGAGTTCTTTGAGCATCAGAATATCATCCTCAATATAGTGACTTGCGCGCGGAAATTCATGAGGTAATTCTATATTAAGCGCTTTTAAATCATCAACGAATTTAACAAAATAAAACGTCGCCACCCTATCCATTGACCCGAGAGTAAGGGGTAAATTTTCCCTCCGGAGAGCCTTGGTCATCTTATCCTCACCCTCATCTCCATCTGTCACAAGATGACCTACATCAGTAATATTAATAATTTGTGTAACTTTGTAGTTGTTATATTCAAAAGTGCGCCTAAGTAGATCTGCAAAGACATATGATCGCAGGTTACCAATATGAGCGTAGTCGTAAACAGTTGGACCACAGTGATACATAGAAACTTCAACCCTTTTTATAGGTTTAAATATTTCCTTTGAACGCGTAAGGGTGTTGTATAACTTTATTTCCATGATCTATATCCACCTTTTCTTTTTGAACAACCACCAGGTACAAATCACTAACATGAACATGACAATCACTATCACTGACCAACCGTAGGACTTATCTACAAGCGGTACATACGCGGCAGGAATTGTGAATACCGATGCAAGGAATGTTAATGGGTTAAAAATAAGGGCAATCAAAGTGAGGATCTTAATAATTTCGTTCTGCTTGGTATTGAGCAGGGAATCATTTGTTGAGCGTAAATCTGCCAGTAATTCGCGTGCATTGCCGATCAATTCACGTATACGGTTGAACTCACTCTGAATATCACGCATATAAACAACAAAATCTTTTCCAAAAAGGGCACTTTCCTGATAACCAACCATGTCCATCCAAATTTCCTCATGAATACGTGCAGTTTGCTTGAAATCAATGAGTTCGCGGCTCAAGTTTGAGAGAACTTCTACCATTTTTCGTTCATCTCCACTAAAAATGCGAGTTTCAGCAGTAACCAAGGCATCTTTGATATTTTCTAAATCCTCACACATACCAGCATAGATACGTTTGACCATGTAGTAGAAGAGGTGACCCGCGTGTTCCATTTTTTCTTCTTTACCAATGATGGAATTGGCCTCAAATACTTTTGCAAAATATTCCAATTGCTCAATGGTGTCAAACCTTGATGTGATCAGAAAATTTTTACCGATAACAAAATCAACTTCTCGGTCAGCTATCTCATAGGTGTCATTTTTGTTACAGATGCGTACTGGAAGTGTCAAAACGACCAGAATATAGTCCTTATAAAAATCAATCTTAGCTAATGATGAAGAGCTTTTAAGTTCCTCGCCAACAAGTGGGTGTAAAGCGTACCTTTTGATAAGTCCCTCGATGTCTTCATTTGTCGGATTGGAAACATCCAACCAGATAAGACCCTTTGACGCATGGTGAGTAATCATGAGGACATTATAGCTATTAAAATGAAAAAAGAAAACTGTGTTGGTAATTTTTGTATTTTATGTAATAATGTCTGCACTAATAAAAACGCATCTTCATGAACCTGCAGGACCGAAAAATTTTAATTTTTTTGATTTTTCTACCAAGTGTGATTGTTGCGTATTTTCTAGGCTCGTATTTCGGGGTAGGGAAGATGCCTTCACCAAATTCAAGCCTGGTTGATACTACTGCGTTGTCCAAGGATCAGTTTGATGCCTACTGGAAAGCCTGGCATATACTCGACGAGAAGTTTGTGACCGCTGGCAGTACTACTCCACAGACCAGGGTTTGGGGCTCCATACAAGGACTGGCCTCTTCATACGATGATCCATACACAGTTTTCTTTCCACCTGTTGAATCCAAAAATTTCGCAGAAGATATTGCTGGCAATTTTACTGGTGTAGGTATGGAAATAGGCATCAAAGACAAACAGTTGCAAGTAATTGCTCCCATCAAAAATAGTCCCGCTGAACGTGCTGGGGTTAAAACTGGTGATCTAATACTGAAAATTGGTGACAAGTCAACGCAAGACATGCCAGTTGACGAAGCAGTCAAGCTCATCCGAGGAGAGAAGGGAACTGTTGTCAAAATACTTTTCTTGGTTAAAGAGGCGACCAAACCAGTAGAGAGAGCTATAATTCGTGACGTCATAGACATTCCGACACTGGAAACTGGTTCCAAGCCTGGAGGCATTTTTACCATTCGTCTATTTAGCTTCACAGCACAGTCATCAAATCTGTTCAGGAATGCCCTTAGAGAATTTGTTCTTTCTGGTAACAAAAAACTTATACTCGATCTGCGTGGCAACCCTGGTGGCTATCTGGATGCCGCTTGGGATATGGCTTCTTGGTTCCTCCCGGTTGGAACAGTAGTTGTCACCGAAGATTTTGGCAAAAATGGTGAGCCCAATATCTACCGCAGTAAGGGTTACAATATATTCAGTAAGGATCTCAAGATGTTGATTTTGGTTGACGGTGGATCCGCTTCAGCATCAGAGATCTTGTCAGGCGCTTTGCAAGAGCAGGGTGTGGCCAAGCTCGTCGGTGCCAAAACTTTCGGCAAGGGTTCAGTACAGCAACTAATACCGATCACCTCAGACACATCGTTAAAAGTCACTATTGCTCGCTGGCTCACACCAAAGGGCCACAACCTTTCTCATGATGGACTCGAACCTGATTATAAGGTTGAGATTAGTGACAAGGATGCAGAAGCAAAGATAGATGTGCAGATGGAGAAGGCAGTAGAACTATTAAATAAATAATTTAAGTACATGAAAGTAATACTCCTAAAAGATGTAGCAAAACTTGGACGAAAATATG
>JBDKJM010000062.1:0-3019 GCA_039796555.1 Candidatus Parcubacteria bacterium
TTCTCTAATTTGCTCGAAGATGCCACAATCAGGGTGTTTCTTCCATCAAACCACGGATACAGTTCCTCCGAATTACCTGTATTGCCGACCCATTTTGCGGCAATGAATTCGCCTGGAACAACCATGGTGATATGCTCCGTAATTGAGACGTAGGGCTCGAACTTGCCGACGTTCAGAACACCACCATCCCTGTACACATCCAAGTAACCACTGCCGTAGAGGGCAACGTAGTTGTTGGTGTCGTACATGGTTATCCAAGCCCGGACGTCGTAATAGCCACTGGGAGTCGGAACCACCTCTCCGCTGAAGGCGACGCTGAACATGGCGTCACCCAACTCCGGAAAACTTCCGTCGTGAACGTACCCGAGATGCCGGAGCGAATTCCGATCCAGGTAGCGAAAGTTCTGCCACTCCGCTCCAACAATGGAGTCACCCAGGAACTGAACCTGGACGTGATCAATCGTGGCTTTGAGGTATTCGGTGATTTTTTGCCGGCCCTTGATAGCCACCTCGATGGGCACGAGCGGTCCACCTTTTTCAGCGACCACGGAGGCCGATTCTCCACCACCAGCAAACGCCTGCGGGGTGGCGAGCAGTACTGCCACTGCGAGCTTCTTAATAACCGTCAGTTTTTTCTTCATTTTTTTCTTCTTTCTTTACTTTTTTTGTTTGTTTGTTTTTGTTGACCGTAATTGTGAACTACTTACTGTCCCGAGCGTTCTGCTCTGCGGGAACTGGCGTTGAGGAAATCAGTGGTCGCATGTGAACAACAATTTTCTCCGGCTTTGGGCCAGAGTTCGTTTCCACATTAACGACCGTTACGGAATTGCTGGCGTCGTTTTGAGTCACGACTTCCGCTGTCGCAGGTTCGGGCACCACGCCCCAACCTCCGTTATCGGCTTTCTCAACCACCGGCGCTTGCGAATTTTTTTCCTTCTGCGGGTTGCCAATGCAGAACCGGATGAGTACCACAATGACGATGCCAACCACCATTACCAGCCAGAATGACTGGCTATTGTTCAGTTTCATGTTTCTTTTGTGTTTTTTGTAGTTTACTGACTTTTTGATTGCCAAAGGGCAATTTGGAGCCCATTACAGAGCCCCGTGATTCGGGTAATAATCTAGCACGGATAGGAAATAATGTCAATATCATCAAATTTGCCTACCTCTATCCTGCGTCCAAAAAAAGAAGTAATATAAGGATATGAGACGTCTCCTACGCTATATTTCCCGCCTTCGCTTCCCCTACCAACCTTTGATAACGGTCAAGATTTCGCGCGAACGTCTAGTACACAATTTGAACGAATTTATGAGGATTTCGCCCCAAGGCCGCGTCGCTCCTGTACTCAAAGCTAACGCTTATGGCCACGGGCTTGTCGAGGTGGCGCGCATCATTGAAGCAGAGAGAAGGTCGGATGGTGGTATTAAAAAAGATAAAATCCCATTTGTTATCGTTGACTCATTTTTTGAAGCTGTGTCCTTGAGAGCTTCTGGTATCAGAACACCTATTTTAATCATCGGATACACGAGACCGGAAACCATAGCTCGCTCCAACTTGCGTGACGTTTCATTCACCATCACTTCCATAGATACTTTGAGACATATCGCCAATTACCAAACTTCTGTTTTTGATTTTGCCTCACGTTATATTTCCATTCACCTAAAAATAGACACAGGCATGCACCGGCAAGGAGTTATGCCAAGTGAACTCACAGAAGTTTCCAATATTCTAGATATCAATTCCTCGATTGTGCTTCGCGGTATATGCTCACATTTTTCTGATGCAGACAATCCTGACCCATCATATACTGAATCCCAGATGCACATCTGGAACAAGGTGGTACGCGAACTACATAGTCAGTATGCCTCGATCAAATATACTCATATCAGCAACACTGATGGTCATCATTTTGTTTCAGAAAGCCATGCCAATCTCTCACGTCTCGGATTGGGTCTATATGGTTTGATTGACGGTGCATCATTTTCTCCAAAACTCGACCTCAAACCTGTGATGAGTGTGGAAACCATCATCACTGGAGTTAAAAAAATTCATAAGGACGACACGGTTGGTTATGGCAACACATTTAAAGCAGAAAAGGACATGGTTATTGCCACGATTCCGGCTGGATACTATGAAGGTATTGATCGGCGTCTATCCAACAATGGTTCAATGTCTGTGAGCTCTGATCATGCTCCATGCCCCATCGTTGGCCGAGTGAGCATGGACATAACAACCATTGACGTTTCCCATATAGCAAATGTATCAGTGGGCATGCCTGTAACTGTAATAAGCAATGAAGCACACGAGTCCAACTCTATTGTTAATATTGCCAAGAGGTGTGGCACTATCCCATACGAAATCGCTGTGCATGTACAGAGTCAGTTGAAAAAAATGATAGTTTAGTGTAGGTTTATTCCAGAAAACAACCAGGAGAAAAATATGTGGGTCTATCTTGCAGTGCTGCTATTCTTTATTTTCAAGTCCTTTAGGGATCATTTCAAAGCTCGAAAAGTTGAAAGGCAAATCAATTTCAGACACAACTACGAAAAATACTTACGGGCTTTACTGGAAAGAAGAGAGCATGAAAAGCAGTATGGTGAGGACAACGGGGCGACCAGACCTCGACTGCAGGAGCTGCTTCGCATTGAGCTCGGAGCTTTGGGTTTTTTACGTAACTTTTACCCGCGCGAAAGCGATCATTTGGAAATTTCCCTACGCGTACTGGTAAAAAGAGTTGATGGGGAGATGGTATATTGAACATCCAAGTGGCGACGGCCGGAAAAATTCCGGTCTTTTTTTGTACAAAAAAGCCCGAGGAGGTTTCGGGCTACGGGAATGGGGTTGGTGTAACTACTACTCGGGAATTAGCAAGAACAGATGGCGAGGGTCAAAATACCTCTCTTTGTAGGCATTGTATGCAATCAGGTTGGTGCCCCTACTGAACGTATCATTGTGGCTAAGTGCCGGAAAGCACTCGTGGTCTTGGACACAGGTACGCAATTTGCGTCCAGCCGCAAT
>JBDKJM010000063.1:0-5298 GCA_039796555.1 Candidatus Parcubacteria bacterium
ATTGATCTCGCGAGTAACTGGGGGTGAAGACGAATCAACGGTTCTTGTCGTAGACAAATTATCGCTACCCCAAGAAATAGTTGAGGTAAAACATACCACACCTTCTGAAACAATATACAGCCCTGTTTTTTTCTTCATAACATGCACTACAAGATTTGTATCCGTAGAATGCATTGGGATACAAGCGGCCACGATGGACTTTGGTGCCACTTCAAAGGCTACCGGCACAACCTTGGCCGACTTGAGTAGAGTTACATAATGTTCTACATATGTTCTAGGAACTACCGATACACTGGCCCGGAGCAAGACGCCAGTTACAGACTCTGGCATCAAGTCAAATTGGAAAAGGGCGTCTGACGCAGACAAAGGAACATTTTGCTCAAGTTTGAATTCAATATTTTGAGCGATCGAACTGAAATTAGACGATGGAACATCTGTTTGGAATAAATACGCCTTCTCTTCTGGTAAAGAAACTTTTGCATATGACAAAGAGTGTTTTTGCACAAATTCTGTCAGAATATTTCCAAAAATTTTCTCGTCCTTTATAACTCCACCCTCTATCAACCCGGGAGTAAGTTCTTGATTGGCGTATTTTGAAATAACCAAACCATGATATGTTCTATGATATTCAATACACCTTATGGCATCATCAGAAATGTCCAAACCTGCATGTGGCATAACCAAGAAAGTTGGTGGGGGAAACAGCTTGAAGAACTGTGAGCTTCGCATGTGCTAATTGTATCGTACAATTGGTGGAGAATGAAGGGGCTTATAATCTCATTCCCTTTTGCTAAAAATTTCCTTGAGAGCTGGAGCCGCTGAAGAAACGATGATGATTATCACTATGGGAATAATGTACCTGTCCGGATTTGGGACGAGAGTACCGAGGCCGTATCCCATCCACAGCATACCCCAAGTCCAGATCAGACCTCCAATGATGTTAAAAGTTAGAAAAACTTTATAACTCATGCCACCAATTCCAGCGACAATGGGTGCAAAAGTGCGGATAATGGGTATAAATCGCGCCAAAATAATAGTTTTTCTTCCGTGTTTTTCATAAAAATGCTGTGCCCGAGCTACATGTTTTTTGTTGAATATTTTCGAATCATCCCGAGAAAAAAGTGCTGGTCCAACTTTTTTTCCGAAAGCGTAGCCGACACTGTCGCCAATAACTGCGGCCAAAAATGTTCCGACCAGAAGCCAGGCAAATGAAACGTATCCCTGTGATGCCAAAAACCCTGCTGTAAACAAAAGTGAGTCGCCTGGAAAAAAGAAACCAAAAAATAATCCTGTTTCAATGAAAATAATAGCGATGACCCCGAGCGTGCCTAGGGTCATAATCAAAGTTTTTGGTTCAAGAAGAGTGTGTAGAAATGTCAGCATGGGATTTTATTTAGCCATAGTGCCAGGTGGTATGCTCGAGTTCGGTTCAAGTAATGAAAAAGCTCCACCTTCTGTAGAAACAGCAAATAACATTCCATTGCTTTCATATCCTTTGATTGTGCGTGACTCCAGATTGGTCACAAACATGCATGTTTTACCAACCAATGTTGCAGGATCTGGAAAATAGGCAGAAATTCCGGAAACTATTTGCCTAGTAATTAATTTTGTGACCTTGGATCCATCCTCCATGGTAGTTTCAGTAGTTTCATTAAAATCAACCGACAGCTTGAGCAGTTTGTCTGTATCAGGAATCTTTTCAGCAGAAATAATTTTTCCTGCGCGTATTTCTACTTTTTTAAAGTCGTCGTAGGTAATCATGGAGTCATCATACAGGAGAATTGGGGAGAATACTATGATGGTTTACAGTAAAGTCATGATTTATGATTTAAGATTTATGAATTACGAAGAAGGCACTGCATTTTGATAATTTATGTTTAGTTATTTTAGAAATTTAAAATTATCTTTTATCCAAATAACTCTGTAAAATTAGAGCTGCGGCACTCGCATCACTTTTATCATTTTTGCCCTGCAATCTTTCAGCCTGTACACTAGTCATGAACTCTAATTCTAAATAAACAATAAATCCGGCATTTTCTAATTTCTTTTTGAACTTGTCTGCCTCTTCAAATATGGGATTGGGTTGTTGTTTGTAATTACGCGACTCCCCTATGACAATCTCTTTGGCTTCATGCTGACGTGCAATCTCTATAACTTCTTTGAGGGCAGTGTCGCTGTTCTTAACAACTACAATTGGTAAAGCAAATTTACATGACTCGTCAGAAACACCCACACCTATGCGTTTTCTGCCATAATCTATGCCGATAATTCTCATGTCATGAGTGTACTCTATGTTGAAAAATAGGGCAAAATATGAGAGTATCACTTGGTCAGGATGGGTGGCTGAGTGGTCTAAAGCAACAGTCTTGAAAACTGTCGTCCTCGCAAGGGGACCGTGAGTTCGAATCTCACCCCATCCGCCACATAACTTAATATACCATGATTCGCGAAAGCGTCCTTCGCCTCACTGTAGCTGTTCGAGTATCATCCCACCCTCCACAAAATTAGTGCTATAATACCCCCATGGCAACCACTCCCCTCATTTCATGGTCTGCACCTGAACATCTTTATGTCGAGAAGAAACCCGACTGGTATTGGGCTGTTGGTATCATCACTCTCGCTTTGGCGGCTGTGGCATTTATTTTTGGAAATATCATAAGTGGAATATTTGTACTGGTTGCCGCTGTAGCGCTAGTTTTGCACGCATCACATCCACCGCGTATCATCTCATACGAGATCAATGACCGCGGCATCATGGCCAATGAAGTTCTCTACCCATTTCTTTCACTAGACTCTTTTTGGGTACCACATGACGAAATGCCACCAAAGATCCTGATCAAATCAAGAAAGCTTTTCATGCCACTCATTGTAATTTATATTGACGAAGTAGATCCAGAGAAAGTTCGCGAGATCATGTTGACATACATTGCAGAGACAGAACATAGGGAGCCCCTACTCAAACATATCTTGGAAAGATTAGGGTTTTAGGTGTACAATATGCACCTATGAAAATAACAAAAATTCGTGCTCGAGAAATTTTGGACTCGCGAGGTAATCCTACTGTTGAAGTTGATCTGACATTATCCGACGGCTCTTTTGGTCGCGCGGCTGTGCCTAGTGGAGCCTCTACAGGTAGTCATGAAGCTGTGGAACTGCGAGATGGCGGAACCAGATATTGTGGCAAGGGTGTTTCCAAGGCAGTAAAAAATGTAAATGAAATTATTGAGAAGGAATTTATCAACAAAGAATTTGACCAGGAGAGTTTGGACAGATCAATGATCAAGCTTGATGGCACTCCAAACAAGAGCAAGCTTGGCGCAAATGCTATTTTGGGTGTATCAATGGCTTTTGCTCGTGCAGCTTCAGTAAGTTCAAAAGAACCACTGTATTCATATTTTAATAAAATCGCAGAAACTGGAAATTCCATCCAGTTGCCCGTACCAATGATGAATATTTTGAACGGTGGTAAGCATGCAGAAAAGTCCACCGACTTTCAGGAGTTTATGATTGTGCCTGTAGGAATGAAATCATTCTCTGATGCTCTACGAGCAGGAGCAGAAGTATTCCACGCACTGAAAAAAATTCTCCATGACAAGGGTCTAGCCACCACTGTTGGCGACGAAGGAGGATTTGCCCCTTCCCTTCCTTCAAACGAGGCTGCTATTGAAATTATTCTAGAAGCTATAAAGAAGGCTGGCTACATTGCTGGTAAAGATATTATGCTGGCACTCGATGTTGCGGCTACAGAACTTTATAAAGATGGAAAATATCATCTGGACTGCGAAAACAGGTCTCTGAATTCGGAAGAAATGGTGGACTCTTATGCCGACTGGTGCAAAAAATACCCTATAGCTTCTATTGAAGACGGCTTGGCCGAAGATGATTGGGCTGGCTATAAACTTCTCACAGAACAGTTGGGTAAAAACGTGCAGATTGTTGGTGATGATTTGTTTGTTACAAACATCGAACGTCTCGGTCGCGGTATCAAGGAAGGTGTTGGTAACTCCATCCTGATCAAACTCAATCAAATTGGTACTGTATCTGAAACTATTGATGCCATAAATATGGCCAAGAAAGCTGGTTACACTTCTATCATATCCCACCGTTCCGGAGAAACAGAGGACACAACTATCGCCGATTTTGTCGTTGGAACAGGAACTGGTCAGATAAAAACTGGGTCGCTATCGAGAACAGATAGAGTGGCGAAGTATAATCAGTTGCTTAGGCTTGAGGAAGAATTGGGTAAGAAGGCAGTCTATAGGGGGAAGGAGGTGTTTAGAGTCTAATAAAATAAGAAGAATTAAGAGACGAGTAATTGAGACGATACAGTAGGTGTTAATTATAAATATTCAGCACTAATATATTTTCTGTACTGCATTCCTTCGAATGAGATCGATGTGATTGCATCGTAAGCTTTTGATAGAGATTCTTTGAGATGATTTCGATGTCTTTTTTTGTATCCACAAGAAGTCTTGACTCTGAATTGAAAAAGGATAGTATGTCGAGAGATTCTGAAACTTGAACTTGAAAGAACTTTATGAAAAAAATAAGACTGCTGGGTTGCGCACCTCTGCTGTTTGTCTGCTTCACTACGGGCTGTATGCGTCTATCGTTGCATAAACCTATCCGGTCGGCGGCGAAATTGCCCGAGAGTATTGGCAACAAACTCGTGTACCCAAATGTGCTGACAAATCTCGGATCGTACGAATTTACCACCAACGGATCGTATACACGATGGTTTACGGACATCTCCGTCTACGCCGCTCATTACCCAACCAATGAGACCGTAACTCTCGAAATTTACTCGCCGCATACAAAAGAGCCCGTACCGATAATCTTACTTCTGCCAATCAGCGGAGGAAAAAAGTACGAACTGGAGCGATTCCTTGCTCCGTATTTTGCGAAGCGTGGAATGGCGGCCGCCATTGTGCACAGAGAGAAAAGGCCCAAGGTCCCGACAGCTGAAGAGATGAATCATCTGATGCATCAGGCGATTCTTAGGAACAAACAAGTCATTGATTGGGTCGAAACTCAAAAGGAATTTGACTCAAAGAGAATTGGGGTCTTGGGAACGAGTATGGGTGGAATAAACGGGGCCATGCTCGTAGGGGTTGACTCCAGAATCAATTCCGCAGTGCTTGCACTTGCTGGTTGCGACATCCCTTATATTCTTGCAAAAAGCAAGGATAGGGGTGTACAGCGCTATCAGAAAACATACATGGGAGAACATGGCGTGTCGTCTGACGAGATGTACGAGCAACTAAAGATGTTGCTTGAGTGGGATCCGAAAAATCTCGC
>JBDKJM010000064.1:0-6303 GCA_039796555.1 Candidatus Parcubacteria bacterium
AAATTATGCTTCCATATTCGTGCCCAAGATTTCTGATAGTAAGCTGAAAGACTTGAGCTGGAGTCTAGATATCAAAGAAAGTGTTTATTCAGATAGGAAACAACGCTAGTTTCGCGCTATAATACAAGAAAATGGCATCTTCTCCTTCAAAAACAACACAGGATTTCATACCAATTCAAGAAATACGTGACGGTGTGATCATTCTCAAAAATGGTGGTATGAGAGCAGTGATTCTAGCCTCATCACTCAACTTTGCACTGAAATCACAGGACGAACAGAGTTCCATCCTGATGCAATTTCAAAATTTCGTAAACTCACTGGATTTTTCTATACAAATATTCGTGCAATCAAAAAGACTGGATATAAGGCCATACATAGCCCTTCTAGAAGATCGCTATAGGGAACAATCCACTGAACTAATGAAAATCCAGGTGCGAGAATACATAGAATTCATCAAAGCTTTCGTTGAAAGCACCAATATCATGTCAAAGAGTTTTTTTGTGGTTATTCCTTACAATCCACCAATCATTGGCGCAAATAAAAATCCTCTATCAAAATTTTTACCAGGAAAAACCACTGGAATGAGTGATGTCGCCGTGGCTGATGCCCAATTTCAGGAATATAGAAGTCAGTTGGAGCAACGTGTAGCTGTGGTAGAACAGGGGTTGGTACGTTGCGGCATTCGTGCAGCAGAACTTGGAACCGAAGAAGTGGTAGAATTATTCTATAAACTGTTCAATCCGGGAGAAACAGAGAAGCCGATACAAATAACATGACATTCTTTAGCAAACTATTCAACAAAAAAGACGAACAGTCACCGATCATTTCCATCCTGCCTGAAGAAATATACCAGGCTGGAGTTTTGGAGTTGAAGGATGTTATTTCACCTTCAGCATTGAAAATCAGCCCAAAAGAGTTGAATCTTGGTGAAAAAGTTGGCCGCACTCTATTTGTCATCTCATACCCGCGTTTCCTCGATGACAGTTGGTTCGCTCCCATCATCAACTTGGATAAAATATTCAATATTTCCATATTTATTCACCCAGTTGATACAGCCAAGATACTTCGTCATTTCCAAAAAAAGGTTGCCGAGGTCCAAAGCCAAATTTCCCGCAGAGAAGACAAGGGTTTGGTGCGTGATCCAGCACTTGATACTGCCTACCAAGATTTGGAACAGTTGCGAGATCAGCTGATGCAAGCGCAGGAACACCTTTTTGATGTTGGGGTTTACATCACACTATTTGCTGACAACGAAGGTGAATTGGACAAATTGGAATCTGAAATCAAATCTATACTCGAGTCCAAACTTATTTATGTTAAACCAGCACTTTTCCAACAAGAGCAGGGATTCAAGTCAGTTATCCCTATAGCCGACGACCAGCTAGCCGTACATTCCAAGCTCAATTCTTCTCCTCTTTCGTCACTTTTCCCATTTGTTTCCTTTGACCTAACGTCTGACAAAGGAATACTCTACGGTATAAACAGGCACAACTCTTCATTGGTGCTTTTTGATCGTTTCTCTTTGGAAAATTACAATTCCGTTACATTTGCTACGGCTGGCGCTGGTAAATCATACAACACCAAGTTGGAAATTTTGCGTACTTTGATGTTTGACACTGACGTCATTGTTATAGACCCAGAAAAAGAATACGAATACATGGCCGAAGCCACTGGAGGGAAGTACTTCAACATTTCTCTGAACTCCGAGCACCATATCAATCCTTTTGATCTGCCAATACCACGTGAAGACGAGTCTGCGGCAGACGTTTTGCGCTCAAATATCATCAATCTGGTTGGCCTTTTCCGCATCATGTTGGGAGGTCTGACACAGGAAGAAGATGCCATCATTGACCGTGCTATTAGCGAGACATACGCTCTCAAGGACATCACTCCCGAGGCAGATTTTCGCACTGTGGAACCGCCACTATTATCTGACTTTGAACTTGTTTTGGCTGGTATGGAAGGTGGCGACTCCTTGGTTCAGCGCCTAACGAAATATACCAAAGGAACATGGGCTGGATTCATCAATAGACCATCGAATGTTGATATAAATAAGAAATTCGTCGTTTTCTCTCTGCGAGATATGGAAGATGAGCTCAAACCTGTGGCCATGTATATAGTCACACACTATATATGGAATGCTATTCGCAAAAACCTTCGAAAGCGCCTGTTAGTTATAGACGAAGCTTGGTGGATGATGAAATCTGAAGACACGGCTTCTTTCTTGTTCAGTCTGGCCAAGCGCGGGCGTAAGTATTTCCTCGGGCTTTCAACTATCACCCAGGACGTGGACGATTTCTTGAACTCACCGTATGGACTGCCTATAGTTACCAACTCTTCTATCCAAATTCTTTTGAAACAATCACCAACAGTCATTGATCACGTACAAAAAACTTTCAACCTTACGGATGAAGAGAAGTATTTGCTTTTGGAATCAGATGTTGGGGAGGGGATATTCTTCGTTGGTCTGAAACACGTGGCCATCAAAGTAGTCGGTTCATACACTGAAGATCAGATCATTACCACCAATCCAGCACAAGTCATGCAAATACAGGAAGCCAAGAAACAGTTAGAAGCTGTGGGTTCATAGTGGGCTCAAGGTTGCTATGAATACCCTTTATTTTGGGAGGTAATGCTATAATTGCCCCATGAGTATACGTATCAAACCTCGGGAGTGGAAAATCCTCTACGCAATAAGCGGCGCAATTGATTTAATACAAATAATACTTGATTTTGTGACTGTAGGAACACTTGGCGTAGCCATCAGTGAAATTGCTGACATTGTCATTGGTGTTTTGATGGTCATCTACTTCTTGCTTCGAGGATTTTCTCCTACCAAACATTACACTCTTTTCCTATCCTTACTCGGATTAGCTGCCTTGGAGGAACTAACTGGTGGAATAGCTCCTGCCTGGACATTCGATATATACAACGCACAAAGAATAGCCAAAAAAGAGCAGGCTATGAAGGAAGCGGCAGATAAAGCGCAGGAAATGCTAGCAAACCAGGTACGCCAACCTGCGTATAGAGATGGTAGAAGGATGCCTAACCAACAAAATCAAGAATTGGGTAATAATGCCACACCGAAAAGAAATACTGATCTGAAGCCATTGGTTGTTGATGGAGTACGTAGGGCGCGGGCTTAGGTATCTAGCCAAACTAGTTCACATATAAGAACCTGCCTTTCTTTACTTTATGGTAAAATATTAGCAATGAAATATCGCTTTCTTCTGTTTTTCGTGGGTTCATTTATTCTTCTTTCACTTTCTGTGTCTGCCCAAGTTCCTGTATCAACGGGTGGACTAGAGCTTACTGCATCGGCTGAAAATCCGTCACCTGGACAGACTGTTACCATAACGGCCAAGAGTTACACTATAGATATAAACGGTGCAAAGGTGTCCTGGACAGTTAATGGGGTTGTTAAAAAAAGTGCTACTGGCGCCACCAGTCTAGATGTTGTGGCTCCAGAGCTTGGAAAAACGCTTAGCATACGCGTAACGGCAACAACTCAAGAAGGCAAGCTGGTTCTCTCCTCAATTACTGTTGGGTCAGGTTCTGTTGATTTAATCTTGGAGACAGACGGTTATGTACCTCCAATGTTCAAGGGCAAAGTTGCGCCAGTCTATCAAAATACAGTCAAAATAATCGCCATGCCACATATTGCCAATGCGGGCGGTGTTGAATACGACCCCAAAACTCTAGTTTATCAATGGAAAAAGAATGACAGGGTATTGGAAGATCAATCTGGATACGGAAAACAGTCCATAAGCTTGGTTGGTGATATTGTACCTAGACCGTACGATATAACCGTTGATGTCTGGTCGAAAGATAATGTCGCTCACTCGCAGGGGAGAATGGGGGTTGTTGTGGGTGAACCAACCATCAATTTCTATGTAAATGATCCTCTATATGGAACATTATTAAACCAGGCAATAAAATCTGTTATCGGTATTGGATCGCAAAAAGAAACTTCTGTGATCGCAGTTCCTTTTGGTTTCAACAAAACGTCTAGTGGAGTAGGTGGGCTCTCATGGTCTTGGTCAGTCAACAACTCTGGTCATGAGGAGCTTTCATCCAGTCAATCTGTAGTCCTGCGAGCACCTGATGATACTGATGGTTCATCCAATATACAGCTTGATATTAAAAATACTGATAAAATACTGCAGGGTGCAAGCTCTGGATTTACGGCAACATTTGCAACGCCAAAGGATAAAACTACAGAATCTTCAACATTATGATGAAAACTGACAAAAAAATTGGGTCAAAATATGTAAATGCTCTAGTTTTACTTCTTGTGATTGGCACTTTTGTTTTGCCATCTATTGCATTAGCTGAAAATGAAAAATATACCCTGCTAGTGCCATTGCCTTGTATACCTACTTCGGCATCAACAGATCAGAACGGCAAAGTTATTCCAGGAACTACTTGTAATGAAAGTTATCCTAAATCAATCAGTTTTGAAAATTATGTGCAGTATGTTTTCAATTTGGTAATAGCTGTTGGAGCTGCCTTGGCAGTATTAGTTATTGTTTGGGGAGGTTTTCAATACATGACTTCTGAAGCTCCTGGTGCAAAATCTGATGGCTTGTCAAAGATACAAAATGCTATATATGGACTTCTGCTTATTTTGTGTTCGTATATTATTTTGAGAACTATTGATCCTAGGTTGGTTGAGATTCCTGTGGGCTTGGTTACGCCGTTAGAGCTTAAGGGTTATGATAAAAAAATAACTGGGGATTTTTTTGATCAGCTTGCTAAAGAAGCAGGTGAGTACAAGATCAACTTACAAGAATATACAAAGGTTAGGACCGGGCTTGAAAATGAAAAAGCTTCCCTGAAGCAACAAAAAGAAGATGCCGAGAAAGATTTAGATTATTTGTATTTAATTGGTTTTGTTAACGGCGACCCAGAAGTTGAACAGGCGAAAGTAGATTTGGCGAAAGTCAATAGTAAGATACTTTCAAACACGGTTGATATAAAAACGTCCAGTGTGAAGTTGGCAATGGGGGGGGAAGTTAACCAGGCTAGAATAGATTTAACTGGTGAATTTTCAAATAGCAGTCTCGGAAATAAGGTAGAAAGAATTACAGCGGCAATTAAAAATGTTTATACATTACGTGATAGTGGCGTCATGGCATTAAGAAAGTTGGGATTAGAAACAGAAGGATATAAGGCTGGGGGGATTTATGACCAAGCAAATTCAGCCGAAATGGAGCTTCGGGTAATGAAGTTAGATTTGGCTGTATCGAGTACAAGATTTTATGGTGATGGTTCTGCACATAATTATCTTACTGGCAAAGATGCTGATACTGGGGTAGTAAAAGAACAGTATCAGAGTGACATCGAACAACTACGAGGTAGGATAGATAATGTAAAAGACGAAAATCTTAAGAAGAAATTAATTGGGCAATTAGAAAATAGTAGTGCAGTAATAGCAAAAACTTTCGAGGGTAAAAAATAGTATAACCAACAATGAAACTAACCCCAACAAAAATAATTATCGCCCTCCTTTTTATCCTCATTATAGCAGGTGTAGCTTACTGGCAGTTTTTCTTGCGCGGAGGCACAAATGTGACAACTACTGGTAATAGTGGGGGGCAACAGACTGGGTTTGTGCCTTTCAACAGAACTGGTGGTACCGGTACAGGTGTAACAGGTGGTAATGGGTTCAGTGGGAATGGAACGGCAAATAACGGTCGTACCACAACCACAAGTTCAGGAGTAAAAAATAAGATTCCAACTCTACGATTACTAAGCAATACTCCTGTTGGTGGATATGGCGCAAGCACGACTGGAGCAGTCAATGGCAAACTGGCTAGCAGCACAACTGCTTTTCGATGGGTTGATAGGGGAAGGGGTAATATTTATGAAGCGCTTGGAAATACCCTCGATATAATGACAATCTCCAACACTGTCGTACCAAAAATAGTTGAGAGTGCCTGGAATAAAAATCTTACTGGTTTTGTCGCTTTGACCATTTCTGATGACAATGACCAGGTAAATAGTGTCTATGCCGAGCTTAGGGCACGTGCTGTTCCAAAGACAGTGGCTGCACGAACTTCTACCAGCACGCGACTTTCTACTTCTACAAATGCTGTATCGGCAACAAACTCAAATCCCTCTTCACTAACACCATACGAACTTAGAGGAAAAAGTTTGCCAAGAAACATTGTTGCTTATGCAGTTTCACCAAGAAAGGATCGCGTATTTATGTTTGTAAATGACAATGGAACAGGAATAGGTTATATCGCCAACTTCGATGGTAGTGTCCCTGTTCAAATATTCACAACTCCTGTCACTCAA
>JBDKJM010000065.1:0-2870 GCA_039796555.1 Candidatus Parcubacteria bacterium
TCTGGTCCAAATGTTTTTACTATCGTCATACCACACTGGGGTGAGGAATATACATCAAAACCTTCTGAAAAGATGAAATTGCAGGCCCGAGCTTTCATTACTGCCGGTGCAGATGCTGTAATAGGAGCACATCCTCACGTGATTATGGATAATGAATGGGTTGGGACAGTACCAGTATATTACTCTGTTGGAAATCTACTTTTTGATCAGTATTTTTCACCGGAAGTTATGAAGGGAATAGTTGTGGAGTTACATCTGGTCAAAGATGAATCGGGCGTTCATCTTGATAAGCTGGAAACATATAATACAAAACTTAAAATTGGTAAGGGAGTGGAATTGGATACAAATTCTCCACAAAAATAGGATTATTCCCTACGTATAGGGAAAACCGCCATATGCGCGTGCACATTACCCGCACATATTGACAAATTCATCAATTGACGTACTATTCTGGTAAATAGTGGGTAGACCTTTGACAGCCTCCCGTTGCAAAGGACTTGGGTTGTAGCAAACACAAAAAACTCAAACGACAGGTAATTGTCATCTCGTTAGGTGACACGTTTGGGACAACAAAACATGAAAACAAAAACCCTGGTGCTGTACTGCACACTGGCCAGCTCACTGGCCGTCAACGTAGTGATGGTCTTCGAACTGAGAAATTCCTGGACTGCCTACCGTGAGCAAGCGTTCGATTTGCTCACCTCGCAAAGTGCGCTAAACATGGCGCACATAAAACTGGAAAGCCTCTCCACTGAATTGGATGGCCGGAAACCACAGCAGAAAAAAACCAACTAACCACAAGGAATGAAATGAAAACGTGCATTAAGAATCATTCTTGTGGAACCAAGTTGGTTGTCCTTTTGCTCGTATTGACGATGATATTTCTCCCATGTCAGCGAGCTAAAGCTCCACTGACTACTGTGGAGGGCGGCATCGCCATATGCATTGTGGCACTTGCCAGTGTCATTGGTGTAACACTCCTTATCAGACATTGTGAGCCAAAGGAAAGCCTGGTTTGGATGGATGACGGCAAAGGGAACAGGAAGTACTTCTGCACCACCGCTGCCGGGGCAACTATTCGAGCAAACGATGATTGGCACTTTTGTCAAGGGCCGTTTGCTTCTCGACAACTGTGCTTGGAAAGAGCGGCCATAGCCAATACCAACTACACCTTGGTCAACTGCGGACCACGTGCCAGCTCGCCCATAAAGAAAGTGACCTTGGAGACCTCGACAGACACCAAACAATGGGCGGTCGCGGCGACACTGGTCACTGACGAGGATAGTTTTGGCTTTGCTGTGATGCTCACGGCCAACTCGACAAATGGGTTGTCAGAGGCCGAAATGACCCAGGTCAGGGAATGCACCATTGTTCAGGGAGGTGGAGGTAATGGGCCAATGGTGTTCTACCGAATGAAGGTGGAGGAGCAATAACAGTCAGAATAATTTGCAGCCAGATTTCAGTTTTGAGTGACCAGCTCAGAACCGGAATCTGGTTTTTTTTATTATTTCTGCTATAGTTTCCTGAAGTAGTAATATGCACGCGCGGTTAGCTCAGTTGGTAGAGCATCCCCTTGACGTGGGGAGGGTCAGGGGTTCAAGTCCCTTACCGCGCACTACTTCGCTCGTCAGCTAATCGCTGACGAGCTTCGTAGTGCAGGCACTCTTGTAAACAGATTACGTTGTTACCGAGATTGCGAAGTAGTCTCTATTTTACCAAGCTCGCACCTATTTTCAAAATCACTGAATGGAATCGCCCCACCACTGCTCGCTCCGCTCGCGTGTCCCGCAAAAATGTTTTCCGCTTTTCTGATTTAGCGAAAGGTGATTTTTTCTTCTAAAAGGATGAGAACATTTTTACGGGACTCTACCCTCAATGAATCGGGGAGGTGGCGCGGATTCAATGCGGACTCGGTTTTGCCAAACTACTTTTCTGGGGATTTGGATTTTCGCAAAACCGAGACTGAATTTTCCGACCGCAGAAAGGGGTCTGGGGAATGAATGCGGGCGAGCTTATCGAGAAGTTAAGAGGGAATTCAAAAGTTCTTTATCATGCATTACAAAATATGGTATAATGACACTAGATTCAATTTATGGGAATATAAGAATTAGGAAATCTAATTTTTTAAAAAGGGGCGTATGAATAACACTGTTTTACCAACAAAAGACGCTGATAAAATTTGCTGTATTAAATGTGGAAAGACGTTGTCAATGAAAAAGTGGCGGGGGGTTGAGATTAAATGTAGCCGATGTGGAACTCTGAATACAATTCTCGAGCAAATGATCGAGCAGGTGATAATTACTGACAAGGAAGGAAGAATTCTTTTTGTGAATAAGGCCGTTGAAGAGACTACTGGCTATTCTTTACACGAAGTTGTTGGTAAAAAACCCTCTGAGGTGTGGGGAGGTCACATGCCGAAAGAATTCTATAAAGAGATGTGGGATACTATATTGAAAAAGAAAAATTCTGCAAAAATGAAGATTACAAACAAGAAAAAGACTGGGGAAATGTATGATATCTGGCTTCTCGTGTCTCCCATCTTCGATACGAAAGGGGAAACTATCTTTTATGTTGGTATTGAAATCGTGATATAATAATAATTATTATAGAGAAGCTCATAGAAGCTCTAAGTCAAGGTAGAAATATCTTGCTAGGGTTTTTAAAACTTTGTGGAAAAAATAAGATTATTATTTTAACATTATTTATATGCAAAAAGCACCAATTCCCATTAATGACAAAGAACGTGTTTGTGCCGTCGAGGGTTTAAAACTTTTAGATACAGCATCGGAAGAAAGATTTGATCGTCTCACTCGAGAGGCGATTAAAAGATTTTCTGTGCCAATTTCCACCATCACATTAGTAGACAAAGA
>JBDKJM010000066.1:0-2792 GCA_039796555.1 Candidatus Parcubacteria bacterium
TGCTGCAACACCACCGGACGCATGATGTCGTTTGAGATAAAGTTGTCGAATTTAGAAGAAATATAAGGCACGAAGTTCGCCAGCGATTGATCCCCCGTAGTCTGCTCGGCAGAAATCCAAAATTGCTTGATAATCGGATTCTTGCAACGTTCGAGCTTCATGTCACGAAACTCTTTGTCCGCCAGAACTCGGGTGATCTCAAGCAAGGTCGAGCCAGACTCTGGATCCTCCATCACCAAGAAAGCACTATTCCTAAAATATTGCTCAAACATCGCTCCACCGCCAATCTTCATATCAAAAAGTTTATTGAAAATACCCATGAGTTCGTTGACCACGAAAGTCTTTTGTTCTGGATATTTCGGATCATATTCCAGCATGTTGAGCCCCATCGGCCGCGCTGTATATGCTGGATCAAAATAAATAACGTCATCAATGCGTTCTTTGGGAATTCTAGAAAGAATGGTCTGGATGTCTGTACCGTGTGGATCTATGTAACAACAGCCGTCACCATTTAATATGTCTTGAGTTACCATGTTGAGCATGATGTTGGTCTTACCTGTGCCTGTCTGACCGATGACATAAAAATGCCGCATGCGGTCCTCGCGAGCTAGCTTGATCAAGGTGTCTTTACCTCTGTAACTATTGATTCCAAGCGTGATGCCCTCACTTCCCATCTCAAGCGGCACTGGGGCAATACCCGATTTAGCTTCTTTGAGTTGCGGCTGGCTGCCAATACCTACTGGAAAATGAAAAACAGAAGAAAGTTCTTTGAGATTCATAGGCAGCATATTGTCATGAGAAAAGCTACGAAAAGAAAAATCATGGAAAAGCTCCTTGAGGTGTCCACCATGAGCTTCTGTAAAAACCAAAGAGTTACTGGCTGGCTCTGTAAACTGATTGAAGGAAGATTCTATCTCACGCAATATATCTTCCGCCCTGTCTTTGGTTTCGGCTGAAGCAATCACCCGAATATTGGCTTTCATGATAGTACTTTTTATTTTATTTCCTATTTTTTCTACGGCACCTTCATCCACAGACCTGCGACCCTTCATGTTTTTCTCCTTACCCTCTTCCTCTGTTTTCGGCTTCACCCCAAAGAGTAGCTCCTTGCCGGCTTTCTTGAAGGCACTAGTAAATTTGTAGAAATTATCGGCCGCATGTTTGACTGACACACCATCTTTGACGTCATCCAAAATCAAATGAAACTCTTTGATGAATTTGTCTCCGGCAGGAGCAATGACCAACTGAATGGCTGCGCCCTCGCCGACTGTTTTGAGTTTGGAAAAAACATTCAGTATGGTGTTCATCGGGTCATGATCTATGTTGTCGTAAGTTTTGATCGGCAAGACCCCACGTTCGGAGAAATTCGCATACGCCCCCACTGACGCTCCGTTTTCATTGAAAATATTGTAGTCATCATTCACCACCCGAACTTTGGCATTGTGATAAAAAGCCAAAATTTGTTTTTCAAAAAGCGACAAATGTCTGTTTGGAATACCAGCATAGACCACCACCTCATCACTCTCGTGCGAGAGCGCTACTTCCAGAGTAAAATAATTTTCTTGTTCATTGTTTTTGCCGATAGATATAGAATGCATACCGGCATAAAATTGCTCCATCGCCCCGATGAATTCTTTGAAACCTTTTGACTTATCTGCCTCGTCTGTGGGTGGCGGCAGGGTGATTTCGTACAAAGTCATGTTGAGAGATTTGTATAATGGGGTACCTTCTTTAACTCCAAAATTCACCTGCCCAGCTTTCAGATACTGAATCAAAATACGATGAAAATCATCTTCTATGTGTGGGCTGCCCATCGCCATGACCACAGAAAGCGCATTCCGGATGCCTTTGGTAATGACAACCCCCAAAAGCTCTTCCATAATGCTGTCGTGAGATTCTGGTTTGAGTGAGAGCACTATTTTCTCGGTGTCCTTCTCAGATAAAACATTATTTTTTTCATGTACATTTTTAGCAGGTACAGATTGGTACGCTCCAAGCACATCCTTCACAGCATCTTTGCCAGCATGTTCTACGTGCCCTAGCTTCATCAATTCTTTTTCACGATGTTCCACATGCGCACGCAAATAATTTAGCTCCTCTTCTGGAGTTTTAAATTTCGGCATTTCTTTCAAAAAAGACGCTTGCATTAGTATAAGTATATAACAAAAAAAAGTTTTGTGGAATTACTTTTTTGAATGGTCTGGCCGGGAGAGGGACCCGGAGGACCGAGGACCTGAGAAAAAGTGATTCCGCAAAACTTTTAAACTTTAGTCAAAATCTCAGCATCACCTTCCGTGATCAAAATAGTGTGCTCGAAGTGTGCGCTTCGTTTGCCATCAGCTGTGCGAAATGTCCAATCATCATCATCTATAGTTACATTTTTTGTGCCATTGTTGAGCATGGGCTCAAGGGCTACTACCATACCTGGCACGAGTTTTTCACCTTTGCCTGCTTTGCCAAAATTCGGAATGTAAGGATCTTCATGTATCGCCCGTCCAACGCCGTGACCTGACAATACTTCCACAATGCCGTACTTGTTTTCCTTTCTAGAACGGACAAAACTCTCGATGCTATTACCTATATCACCTGTTGTATAACCCGCTCTGGCTGTATTAATACCCACCACAAGCGCCTGCTCTGTAACTTCTAATAATTTCTGACTTGCATCACTAATTTTACCCACAGGCACAGTCATAGCCATATCCGTAAACATGCCTTTGTGCTTCAACCCCAAATCGATAGACACAATATCTCCTTCTTCTAAAATCTTGTCGTGTCGAGGAATGCCATGC
>JBDKJM010000067.1:0-2559 GCA_039796555.1 Candidatus Parcubacteria bacterium
CGGGTCGGCAAACGCAAACCGCTATGCCACACCAACAGGCAAGTGGCAACAAGACGTCGGCGTGGCCTCCTGATACGTCCAACCAAGGCTGGCCCTGGATGGTTTTTTTAGGTTAGGTTAAATGTTGGTTTTTTAAAAAAACCGTCATTTTGTATTTTTGGTCGAAGTTGGGTTTTTTGGGTTTTTTGTTCGCGCAGTCCGCAATAGTTGGGTTTCTCGGCTTTCTTTCCCTCTCCCTTGATCTCGCGATACTAAGACTAATGCGCATTGGCTGTTGTAGCTGTCGGACGTACATGGCAGACCACAAGAACGATGAACCGATATCGTGCGATGCAAATGACATATCACCCGACTCCCAGCTTGCTAATGAGACTCGCGACCAAGCCATTGTCGAATGCATTCCCGCTGCGCCCCGAAAACGTTTGGGTCGTATTGTCTCGCTTGTATGGGCTTTGTTCACCGATTCCGCTAATCCTCAGAATGAGAAGTCCGCTGTTTGTCGACACTGCAAACAAAACGTTCTCCACTACAAAAGTCTGAAACTGCTCAAAAGCACTTGTTGAAATGTTGCAAATTCAGGATGTTCATGGCTTCGATTCCTGAAAACGATCGTCCAAATTGGGTCAATGCCAAAAAATTAAGACGTCATTTACGAGCTCTGTGTCAAGTCAGAAAACTATCAAAGAATATTCTGTGCCTCCAGTTTCTGCTACAACCAAAGCAAAATTCCAACAATTGATCGCATTGCATTACTACCTGACAGGAACCAGTTTTCAAAGAATCGAAGAAGCATCCCTATCCAATGCGATCCAATTGCTGCGACCTGATCCAAATTTACTTCCGAATAGGAAAATGATTGCGGGTACACTGTTGGACAGAAACTACGATCATCTCAAGAAAATGTGTGATTCCAGTCTTGGAGACCAGCAACAGTACTTCTGTATTGCAACGGATGGGTGGTCTAACATCCTGAACGAACCAATTGTGAACTACATCGCCACTTCTTCTCAGATCACCTTATTGCCGAATAAAACCTAAAAAATATTGGGGTTTTTCGGGCTTTTTTAATAAAAAACCTAAAACCGTCTTTTTACCCCAGCAAATTGGGGTTTTCCAGCCCTGATTTAAAGACATGCTTTATAAGAAGTTGATTATCTGGATTGATGATCTGCTCGGTTGCTGCAAGAACTATGAATAATGGTTCTGTAATATAGAAGAAACTCTACGGGTAGCGTAAAATATGCCGAATAGAAAGAAGAGCGCAGCACGGCAAGTGCGCTCGAAACAGTATGGATGGGCCCGGAACACGCACTCGCGTTTGAGAAGATAAAGGCGGTCATCTCGCAAAGTGCGCGACTTGGCTATCCGCGGGATGACCGAATCCAGTGTATGTTCACTGATGCAAATAAGTATAACACATCAGCTATGGTCACGCAGATTCCAATAGAAGATGCGGAGAAACCTGTCGAACTGCAGAAATACGAGCCTCTCGGCTTTGTGGGACACAGATTTAATGCAACGGAGTTGAATTGGTCAGTTGCGGAAACAAAGGATTCGAAATAAAAGATACAATGCGGAAATTAGATTGTTTACTGCAAATGAAGAGACCGTTTAAATTGTTTGTCGACCATAATAATTTGTTTGGTTCAAATATTTTCACCTAATAAAGTTTCAAAACCTACTGCTCAGAAGTTGCAGAGATGGCCTTTGGATTTACGGAGGTTCAATTATGAAATTGCACATATCAATGGCGAAGATAATTTATGGGCGGACTTTAAGACAAGATGGGGAGCTCCGATTCCGTCAACGGATTTGCGGGAATCCCCAACTATTGAAGTCAGATAAATTAGAAGTGCGACTGTACCAGAAAGAATGAGAGTTAGGCCACTACAAAGAGAAGAATTTCAATGGCCGAATTTAGAAGAGATTAAAGAACAGTAGAAGTGGCTCAATAAAGAAGAGAACTAAACTAACTCAGAAAGATTGATAGTTACAAAAGCTGGAAAAGTAGAGATTCCAGAAAAAAGTGAAGATCTGAAAATCAGATTATGCGTGATCGTGCACAGTGGCGGTAATAGCGGCCATCTCGGCTATCAGGCATTGGCTCGTAAATTGGCCGAATTCTGCTGGTGGGTCAGACTGTGAGAGAGATATGTTACAATTATGTAACAAATGTCTGCATTGCCTGCCAACACGGGCGGTGTGAGGATACCGCGGCCACTGGGTGAGGCAGTCCATGAGACGCAGAGAAATGAAGTTCTGTATATGGATTGGATCTACATCATGCCGGCGCCGAAAATGTCATTCCACGATTTTCAGTGGAATCTGATATCGAGAGAAGATCTCACTGGCATGATCAAGATCGCACCAGCAGCGCATGAGCCGAATACTGCGATAACAGTTGAGTGAGTTGAGGCGCTGATGGAGTGGCGCGCACTGTTCGGAAGTCCGCAGAAACTCGTCGCTGGTATGGGATTGACTTCACACCAGAAGTGATTAACAGTACGCTCAGAGATGCAATGTCAGACATAATCTCACAGTGGCATATGGACATTACTA
>JBDKJM010000068.1:0-13621 GCA_039796555.1 Candidatus Parcubacteria bacterium
CAGAGGGCAAGACCACCAAACCACTTTTGATAAATGTGATTTCTGCCATCATTATTGTTGTACTAGGCTACGCCCTAACCAAAGTATTTTTTGCAGTCCCAGTTTTTCGCTTCTTCATAGAAGATCTCCTTAAAGTGAGTGGTCAAGTAGGAACTAGTGCCTTGGTCTTGGCCCTAGCTTATTCTATCGGAGTTATTGTCAATACAATATTGCATTGGTGGATGTTCCAAAAAAAGTTTCCTGATTTCTCTGCTCCAGTCTTGTCCACCCTTTATCATACATTTTGTGCATCAGTAATTATGGGATATGTATCATTCCTTGGTCTACGTCTTTTTGCTCTAATATTCCCACTAACAAAAGTCTGGGGTGTATTCCTGCAAGGATTTTGTGCAGGCATAGTTGGTCTGGTGGTTGGTATTATTGTTCTCATATTACTCAAAAATCCCGAGCTACAGGAAGTTTGGGGCACATTCCACAAGAAAATCTGGAAAGCCAGTGTGCCTCCAGCTGAAGTCGAACATATATCTTAGCCAGCTAGATTTACTCTACACTTAAAAACTTGACGATTTGGTGAATAAACTTTTGTCTGCTATATTGCCTTCACATGAATCCTGCCCATATACGTAATTTTTCAATTATTGCTCATATTGATCATGGCAAGTCTACGCTTGCTGACCGTTTGTTGGAGATAACTGGAACCATAGAAAAACGAAAAATGCAGGAGCAGGTCTTGGATTCTATGGAGTTGGAAAGGGAAAGGGGAATTACCATCAAGATGCAGCCGGTAAGGATGAAATGGCAGTATAAGCCACAAGTAAAATCTAACGGAGAAATTCAAAATTCAAAAGAGTCACAAGAGTTCATATTAAACCTCATAGATACTCCAGGACATATTGATTTTTCATATGAGGTCTCGCGCTCTCTCAAAGCAGTTGAAGGATCAATTCTCCTAGTTGATGCAACTCAAGGTGTTCAAGCTCAAACACTCACAACACTCAATATGGCACGCGAGGCTGGGCTCACCATCATTCCAGCAGTTAGTAAGATTGATTCACCTCTAGCACGTACAGATGAAGTGGTCACAGAAGTTTGCCAATTATTACAATGCTCGCCCGATCATGTTCTCAAAGTTTCTGGCAAAACAGGCGAAGGAGTTGAACATTTATTGAATGAAGTTGTGCGCCGTGTACCGGCCCCTAGCTCGCCAGATAATACCAATGAGTTTCGATCATTGATTTTTGATTTCCAATACTCTAATCATACAGGAGTGATTGTTTATACACGTGTCATGAATGGTCAGGCGGGGAAGCATCAAAAGCTCAAGTTTAGAGTGGCGGATAAGGCATTTGAACCAATTGAAGTGGGTATTTTCGCACCAGATAATACCCCGACACAATCATTAAGTGCTGGTGAAATCGGCTATATTGTTACAGGGATCAAAGAACCCGGTATTGCGTCTGTAGGAGACACCATTTCTTCATTAAAAGACACCTTAACTCCACTCGCAGGATACAAGAGCCCTCGACCTGTAGTTTGGGCTTCACTTTATCCAGAAAGTCAGGATAATTTATCTCTGTTGCGTCAAGCACTGGCTCGTCTGCGACTATCTGATTCCTCATTTACATTTGAAGAAGAAGCTTCGGGCACTCTTGGTAAGGGCTACCGCTGTGGTTTTCTCGGCATGTTACATATGGAGATCGTAACTGAACGTTTGCGTCGCGAGTTCAATCTGGAATTGGTTGTAACACACCCCAGTATCACATATTCTGTAACCATGAAAAATGGAAAAACAATCAAGGTATATTCACCATCACTTTTTCCTGATGAACATGATGTGGCGAACATTTCTGAGCCTATCGTTACTATGAAAATCATCACACCTCCGGCATATTTGGGTGCACTGATGAAATCACTATATGAACATGAGGCTGAAGTTGTAGGTACTGAAAACTTTGGTGACAACCGTACCATGCTTACCCTAACTATGCCACTACGTGAACTGATGAGGAATTTCTTTGATGAAGTCAAAAGTATCTCATCGGGCTACGCCTCTATCTCATATGATATTACCGACAATCGTCCAGCTGACGTGGTGCGTATGGATGTGCTTGTGGCTGATGAAGTAGTACCCGCCTTTGCCCGTGTGGTGTCCCGTCGTCGTGCAGAACAAGAAGCAGAATCCATAGTTGAACGCCTCCATGCCATCATGCCGCGTGAACTTTTTACTTATAAAATCCAGTCAAAAGCTCTCGGACGCATTATCTCCTCACGTTCTATATCTGGAAAGAAAAAAGACGCTGCCGGCACTCTTTCAGGTGGTGACATTACTCGCAAAATGAAACTTCGAGAGAAACAAAAAGAAGGGCGCAAACGCCTCAAAGAGCACGGTTCAGTAAATATTCCACAAGATGTATTTGTGAAAATAATGAGAGCTGGAGAATAATCAAAGAGAAGGACTATCGTACCTTAATCTAGCGATTATTTATTTGCATTACTACCTCCAAATAGGGAAATATAGAAGTACCATGCTAATGATTACCAAAATGCCCACCACCATCATGGTGACACGCATAAACTTTTGTGAATTCTGGTGAAATATCATAGTGAATCTAGTATACTGTGAAGTATGAAATACGGCAACAGTTCAGTTTGGAAAAAGGTTCTCGGATCACCATTTTCTTTGGTACTGCTCTTGGTGCTTGTATACGTGCTAGGCCGTGCAGTTTTGAACATATATCACAAGGCTGATACTAGCGAATCTAGACTTGCTCAAGCTCAGATGGAACTTTCCAAGCTTGGCGAGAGAAAGAACGTGCTTACCAACAAGGTCAGCCAGCTTTCAACTGAGCAGGGTATAGAAGCTGAAGTTCGCACCAAGTTCCATGCTGTCAAGGAAGGGGAATCGGTAGCCGTCATTATCGATGGTTTGCAGTCTGTAAGTGCCAACTCGGCAACCTTATCCAGTGCTACAGTTTCTACAAACAGCTTATCTTGGTGGCAGAGACTGTTGCACCTTTTCGGGCTGTGAAGTTAGAATGAATACATCACAAGTTCAATTATTGTTGTGATTATTCATAATTCCCATCGGGCATAAAGCCCCCATGGCCGAATGGAGTAATTATTTATTCTTTATTCTTTATTCTTAATTCACTTATTTCGCGGGTATGGTTTAGTGGCAGAATGCGACCTTCCCAAGGTTGAGACGCGAGTTCGATTCTCGCTACCCGCACCAACTATTTTATTCCCAACGCCATTCGCAACCTCCCTTCATCAAAACCAACGATGACCTCTTTGCCGGTGTCAATCACTGGCACACCCATCTGACCGGTCTTATCTATCATCTCTCTACGCCTTTCGAGATCTGTTGCGACGTTATGTTCGGTGTATCCAACACTGTTAGCGGTGAAAAAATTTTTTGCCATATTGCAGTAGACGCAGGTTGGCGTTGAATAAATGGTTACATTGCCCATAATATTAATATTTTATTAAATAATAAATTGTCTATAAATATCAACCAAATTAAGCTTTATTGTATCATATCTGTATAGAATGCAAGTCTGTGAATATCCTGTTAATAATCATATTTTTTGCGAGCTCATGCTATACTATACTTTCAAATGAATTACGTGCATTTACTGTCCGGTTTTACTAGCCATCTGGAGACTTTTGTTGTCCAAGGAGGTTATGCCTTCTTGTTTATTATAACTATCCTAGAAGGCGTGCCAGTCCTTGGCATGGCTATACCTGGACATATAACCATCATTATGAGCGGTTTTTTGGCTAGAATAGGCACACTTGATCTATGGTGGGTCCTGGCAATTTCAATCATAGGGGCAATTTTGGGTGACTATATCGGTTTCTATCTTGGCCGTAAATACGGCATATCTTTTATTGATCGGTTACGCCCATATTTTTTCATAACAGATAAACACATTGAAAAAGCCCAAGCCCTGCTAGCCAAACACACAGGTAAATCAATGATCATAGGCAGATTTAGTCCCATAACAAGACCACTCATGCCATTTTTAGTTGGAGCCAGCAAGACACATGAGAGTCGCTTTTGGCTATTTAACACTATAGGAGGAGTTAGTTGGGTAGCATCATCCATTTTTTTAGGATATATTTTTGGCGCAGGATATAACGCGGTTGCTAGCTACATGGGTAAATTTGTTGTATTAGCAATTATTTCCGCAGTCATAATTATCTGGGGTTACCGTTTTGTTAACATGCGTTTCCATATTTTCAAAAAATATGAGCTGTTCGTTCTTATCCTCAATCTAGCGGCATTGTATGCTTTAGCGAAAACAATTCAGGACGCCTGGGCACCAGAGTCTTTCATGGCAAATTTTGATGTATATGTAAATGTGATTATGAACTCTGTGAATCATGCAAATAAATTCGTTACCATGCTTGCCGTGTGGGTTACTACAATTGGTGGTACGATCGTAACCACTGGCCTTGGAATTGCTATTGCAGTATGGATGGCATTCAGAAAAAAGTGGCGCTCTGCGGCAATAGCTTTAATTTCTATTGCATCCACAGCAGGATCGTTAGCAGTTTTGAAGACATTTTTCATGCGTGCACGTCCTGATAATGCCATTATTCATATAATCAATGATCCGAGTTTTCCAAGCGGCCATGCAGCCATGGCAGCCGCTTTTTTCATAATTGTGGCGTATTTGGCAGTTCGGCAAGTCAAATCTCGCTTGGCACGCGAGCTCATTATAGTTTTCTCTGTGTTGGCAGTAATAGCTGTTGGTCTTTCCAGATTGGTTTTGAATGTACACTGGGTTTCAGATGTTGTTGCTGGTTGGGGACTAGGAGTTTTTCTTGCCACAGCCTCAATATTGCTGGTAAAATACGTCAGCGTATTTTTCAAACCAGATATTATAAAAAAGTAAGTAAAAAATTAACACAACATGCACAAGTTAGTTTTGATTAGACACGGACAGACAATTTATAATAAGCAAAAAATGTTTTGTGGCTGGACTGACGTAGATCTGACTGAACAAGGTATACAGGAAGCGGAAAAAGCGGGGCAGAATCTTAAAAAGGCCGGATATACTTTTGACAAGGGGTTTTGTTCAGTTCTCAAGAGATCAATGGAGACTCTAAGCATTGTACTGGATGAAATGGCCATAGAAAATTTATCGATTGACTATTCCTGGAGGTTAAATGAGAGACATTATGGATCTCTCCAGGGTCAGAAACACGAAGATGTGGCCAAGACTTGCAGCGTTGAACAAGTCCAAAAATGGAGGAGAAGTTATTGCGAAAAACCACCTCAACTTACCGAGGAAGATCCGCGCCATCCATGTAATGATGAGAAATATTGTGACATTGAAAAGAAGGACTTGCCATGCGGAGAGTCTCTTGAAGATACAGTAAAAAGAGTTCTACCTTATCTTTCTGGCAACATTTTTTCAGCTGTCAAAGAGGGAAAAAAAGTTATCGTGGCCGCTAGTGGAAACAGCTTGCGTGCAATTATAAAATACATGGACAATATTAGTAATGACGATATTGTTGGTTTAGAAATTTTGACCGGCACACCATTAGTTTATGAACTGGATGAAAATCTTAAACCGCTCCGAAAATATTATTTACTCGACGAAGGACTGGAAAAGCCCGTGGAAATTGTTAAGAAGAATTAGTTTTATAGATTCAAATAAACATAAATTCTTGACCCTACTTGGTCTTTGCGCTTGAAATACTGCAAAACATAAAAATATGTGTCGTAATTTTCAAAAAAATTACACCATGCCGTAGGAGTTCGGATTGAAGCCATTATAGGATATTAGCTTTGACGCCTAGTCAATTTGATGAGAAAAGAGTGGAAGAGGTTGATTTACTATTATAATTACTCGGCGAGATATAACCCCCTCGCACACTACAATGGCAAAAACAAAAAAGCCAGATCAGCCAGCTCCAGCTCCTGCTCCACAGCAGCCAGCCGGAACTCCTCCAACTGCGTAGTTTGCGAGGAGGAGTGTTTTAAGAAAGCCCCGAACGGGGCTTTCTTAATGCATATTGGTGCGTGTAATTGTATCCACATAAAATGCTCTGCAAACTCGGATCCAAATTGCAGGGCAATCCACATGGCGAATTTTTACCAACTTTGGAGACACATACGCAACACTACCCGCCGAAGCGGGTAGTGTGCCATAGGGTAGGCGAATGTCGATTAGTAGAAAGAGTTCAAAAAATGTAAATGTGGAACATGTTCCGACCAAAAGGTGGGATTTTTGCGTTCCTATATGTTTAGTTAAGAATCTTTTCTATGAACATTAGCCTGTTACCATCGTGAACCCGATACTAAAAAAGTCAACATATTATTCGTGGAGAAATGCGTGGACAACCTGTGAATAGTGAGTAAAATTCTGGGGACAAAAACTTACACCATAGAATCTTTGTTTGAGGAAGTTTTTTACTGGAATTCAAAGATTTTATGCTTTACAGTCCCTTTACTCGCTCAATAACAAATCCCTTCTCACCATTTTTAGTATTAACTGTTGCTTTTACAGCTACACATTGATCAGGCACCAATACTGCATGAAATTCCTTATACACTCTAGGGAAAACAACTGCTTCTGATGATCCTGAAAAATCTGAAATCGTAATGAAGGCCATAGTCTCATTTTTCTTGGTCTGAACCATACGAACTTCGTTCACAATAGCAGCAAATATAATAGAAGTACCTTCCTGCAACGTTTCCAATGCTTTTTTGATGTCTATGCCGTTTTTGGTAATTATTTCACGGTAACGTTCTAATGGATGGCCAGAAATATACAATCCCAATAACTCCTTCTCCCAGGCCAACTTATCACGTAATTCTGCATTTGGCGCAGGATTTAATTTCAAACCCGGGACGCTCGAAGTATCGGTCATGCTAGCAAAAAGGGAATCTTGATCGGCACGTTGGCCACCACTTTCTTTATTATAGTCAAGCATTAGATCAAGGTTAGCAAGAAGTACTCCTCTATCTTGGCCAAAACAGTCGAAGGCACCAGATTTGATCAGACTTTCCATGGATTTTTTGTTGAGGTTCTTGTCTTTGACGCGATCTAGAAAGTTTGAGATAGAGCTGAACTTTCCCTTACGCTTGCGCTCTTCAATAATGGCTGTCGAAACCCCTTGTCCGAAGTTTTTTATGGTTACCAAACCAAAACGAATACGATACTTCTTATTTTCATCTTTTATAACTGTAAACTGACTGAAACTTTCGTTGACATCGGGTGGTAAAACGGGGATGCCAATACGTTTACATTCCACAATAGAAGCTGCAACCTTCTCTGTATCTCCCTGTTCAGATGTTAGAACTGCTGACAGATAAATTTCTGGAAAATGAGCTTTCAAATATGCCGTGATATATGCTACGCGACCATACGAAACAGAGTGAGCCTTGTTGAAACCATAGGCCGCAAATGGTTCTATCCACTTCCAAACTTCCTTGGCTTTTTTTTCGGGCCACTTACTGTGCTCAATACAACCTTTGATGAATTTTTCCTTTTGCATAGCCATTTCCGCAGGGATTTTCTTACCAACTGCCTTGCGGAACTTGTCTACTTCACCCCAACTATAACCAGCAATTTTGTGAGCCATCATCAGCAGGTCATCTTGGTAGACCAAAATTCCGTAAGTTTTATCGAGTATTTCTTTGAGGGCAGGATCAAAATACTTTATGAGTGAACGATCATGCTTGCGCGCAATGTATTCAGGAATGAATTGCATAGGTCCAGGGCGATACAGTGCTACCATGGCGTTGATATCATGAATACTTGAGGGTTTCAAATCTTTGAGGAAACGGGTCATGCCATCTCCGTTCAACTGAAAAGTGTCAGCCGTCTCGCCCCGAGCTAACATTTCAAAAGTTTTCTTATCATCAACTGGTATTGAGTCATAATCTATTTCGACGCCAACTATTTTCTTGATGCGTTCTATACTGTCAGCAATAATAGTTAAGTTTTTAATTCCCAGGAAATCAAATTTCAATAAGCCAGCCTCTTCTATGGAGTACATGTCGTATTGAGTGATTATTTTTCCTTCTCCCTTTGGATCGAACTGTAGTGGGGTGTAATCTGTGAGCAGAGTTGGAGAAATAACCACACCGGCGGCATGTACCCCAATATGACGAGCACACCCTTCAATTTTCTTGGCCATGTCAATGATGCGGCGGGTGGTTTCTTCTTCTCGATATGCGGATTTGAGCTCGGGATTTTCATCCAAAGCTCGATCTATGGTCATGGGAAAACCTTGTGATCCCATGGGGATAAGTTTGGAAATACGATCACCAACTTCATATGGAAATCCCATGGCTCGAGCTACATCACGTACGGAACCACGTGCGGCCATGGTTCCAAATGTACCGACTTGTGCCACTTTGTCGGCACCGTATTTTTGTCGTACATACTCAATCACATCATCACGATGATCATCAGCATAGTCCATATCAATATCTGGTGCAGAAGGTCTGTCAGGATTCAAGAAACGTTCAAAGGGTATTTCATATTCAATAGGATTAATATTTGTGATACCAGTAAGGTAGGTGACCAGAGATCCCGAAACAGAACCACGGATGTTAGACAGGATCTTATTTTCCCTTGCAAAACGCAGCATGTCTGCCACTACAAGAAAATATGGAGCATAGCCCTTATCTTTGATGACTTTGAGTTCATACTCGGTACGTTTCAGAAGTTCGTCTGTTTTTTCTAGATTTCTTTTGGCGAATCCTTCAAATGTTAAATGTTTAAGTTCCTCATCAGGCATACGTCCACTTTCTACTTTCATGCTAGGAAAAACCCAGTTTCCAAGTTTCAAATCCAAGTTACATAGCCCAACTATTTTGGCCGTATTATCCAGCGCCTCTGGCAAATCATGGAATAATTCCTCTGCGCGTTCAGGTGAAATAAAGGAAAAATCATCCTCGTCGCTGTCAGAAATTTTATCTGATTGATCAGTGTGTGAATTTACCCTAACCAATGTTTCTCTAGCAAAACGATCTTCTGGTTTCAAATAATAAACATCGTGTGCGGCCATAACAGGAATTTTCTGGAGTTCAGCGAACTTCAGTAAAGTTTTCATGTTGGCTTCATGCCCGTCAATTTCAGGATGTCTAGTTATTTCGATGAATAAACGAAGTGTATCTGTAGACAAACTCTTGAACACGCGTTTATAAAAATTGGCGACCTCAATACCCTTGTCTTGGCTCCGACTTTTCAGGGATTGTGCAATTTCTCCAGAAAATGATGGTGAAATGGCAATAAGACCTTCATTATATTTTTCTAGTAATTCACGATCTATGCGCGGCTTGTAGTAAAAACCTTCCAAGTGAGATTTTGTAACCAGCTGTATAAGATTTCTGTAGCCCGTCTCATTCATCGCCAGTAATAAAAGGCGGCTTCTGCGATTATCTATACCTGCCTGCATGTCCTTCCTTGATCTTGTGGCCACATAGAAATCAACGCCAATGATAGGTTTTATGCCTTTAGCTTTGCATGCTTTGTAAAATTCTATGGCGCCATAAAGATTACCATTGTCGGTCAGAGCCAATGATTGCAGATCTAGTTTTTTGGCCTCTGAAACCAGCTCATCAATTTTGGGCAAAGCAGATAGAAGGGAATAGTGTGAATGGGTATGGAGGTGAGTGAAACGGGCGGTCATGCACACAGTGTAAAGGAAAGACTTGCTCGTGGCAACAAATGTATGAATTAAGGTTATACACACGCAGGGATTGGAAGATTAGTATTCAGCCACCGACTCATCGGTGGTTTTTTTGTTACAATACAGTTCTGATGCTGACGATAGTTACAGATAGACAACTATGTCTTCGCGTATATTAACCATAGGTATAGATGAAGTGGGGCGTGGCCCTATAGCCGGACCAGTAGCCGTTGGTGCCTTTGCATTTATAAATTTTGAGGCCAAAAAATTATTTCGTGGCGTAAAAGAATCAAAACAGTTAAGTGAACAAAATAGGGAAGCATGGTTCAAAGTAATTGAGAGAGCCAAAAATGCTGGGCATGTAGATTTCAAAGTAGATTTTCAAAGTGAAAAAATTATTGACGCGAAAGGTCTGTCTTATTCCATAAAAACGGCGCTGGCTAATTCCCTGAATGCTCTGGTTAAATCAACTAATGTAAAACCACACTTATCTCGAGTGCTTCTAGATGGTGGTTTGAAAGCGCCAAAACATTACACCAATCAGAAAACCATAATTAAGGGTGACGAGAAGGAAATGGTAATTGCCCTAGCATCTATTTGTGCCAAGGTTTTGCGTGATAGAAGAATGAATTTATTAGCTAAAAAATATTCCAACTATGGATTCGAAAGACATAAGGGATATGGTACAAGGCAACATTATCAGGCAGTAAAGAAGTACGGAGTATTGTCTGTTCACAGGAGGAGCTTTTTGAAATCCTAATCACATTTTATTTTCTTGTAAAACGAAAGCCCCCTAGGGGGCTTTCGTTAATGTTAGGTCAAACCGGTGGCTTGCCTATAGGACGCATACCCGGAGATATGCTATGTGGTTGTGACGAGCCCAAAAAGCGATTATTACATTTACAAATAATAATTCTTATTATGTATTTATATAAAAGAAGACAGTGGCTGTGTCCACTTTAGGGGGTACAGATCAGTGCCCGGGGTGGGAATCGAACCCACACAGCCTTGCGGCTACAAAATTTTAAGTCTTGCGTGTATACCAGTTTCACCACCCGGGCGGATGGTTGTTGGTAATTGGTTGTTAGTTGTTAGCAACTGCGATTAACCATTTACTAATAACTAATAACCAACTACCAACAGGAGGCCACGGCGAGAATCGAACTCGCGTATAGCTCTTTTGCAGAGAGCCGAATTACCACTTTTCTACGTGGCCACAACATCACTTTACAGACTTTTTTCGATTTCGTCTATCTTCTGCCTATTTTTTTCACCAACATCAATCGCTACTTCAAAGAAGGGAATACGTCCAATACGAGACTTGTCCATAACATATTGGCGGAAGTCTGTCAGTTGGCGATGAGCAAATTCTACCGCCGCTTGCTCCTTCTCTACAGGTAAAACCGTCATCAAGATACGCGCTTTACCACCATGACTCAATATTTCAACTCCAGTGATAGTAATCAAGGATTGCCTATTTGATTGACGTGAAAAATATTCAGCCGCCAGCTCTCTGATCAACTCGGCAAATTTTTGTTCTTTTTGAGTAGTCATTATTTCTTTTCTACTGTTCTCACTGCTTCGACTCTATCTCCCGCCGCCACTTCTATTTTTGCATCCAAGAGCATACCGAATTCAAAACCCTCACGTACTTCATCCGTACGTTTCTTGGCTTGCTGGAGTTCTCGGATTTTACCACGACCGATCTCTGCGTCGCGACGAATGATGCGTACTTCATTACCACTTTCGATGGTGCCAGTCTCAACTTTGCCCCCAACGACCTGCTTGTCTTTTTCCTTTGAGAATAGTGCTAAGATTTTGGCGCGCCCTGTCATTTCTTCCATGTATTCTTTTGGAATTTTTGCTACGAGTGCGTCTTTTACATATTGCGTTAACTCATAAATAATACCGAAGTTTTTTACCAACAATGCTACAGCCGATCGTTCAATCATACTCGCGGCCTTGCTTTCTGGAGCGGCATTGAAACCGATGAGTAATATGGTCGGATCTCCAAGAGCTGTCTTCACATCATTTTCATTGATGCTACCAATACCTTCGGAGACGATCTTCAACTGAACTTTATCATGCTTAATTTTAGCCAACTCATGTTTTACCCCGTCGAGACTGCCAATAACGTCAGCCTTGATTATGATAGGAATGGTAACAATTGTCGGCTCCTCATTTTCGCCGTCGCTGTTTTTTGTGTCTATTGAACCAACATTATTTCCGGCTGAATCTCGCGTTTTGTTCTTTGAGGGAATTTTATTCGCGCTGGTTTTTTGACCCTGTTCCGAACCAGTTGAATGCTTCTGACTTTTAACTTTCAATTCGTTCTCACTCGCTATTTTCTCTGCTTCTTTTTTGCTTTTTACTACGGTGAATTCTGATCCGCATGTTGGCATCTTATTCCAGCCCAAAATCTTTATTGGCATAGATGCAGTGGCAGTCTCAACCTTCTCTCCTTTGAAATTTTCAATGAACCTAACTGGTGAATATGCACTACCTGAAACTACAAATGATCCCAGATGTAAGGATCCATTTTTCAATAATAATGTTGCCGAAATACCTTTTCTGGTATCAAGTGTTGATTCTATGATATTACCTGTGGCTGGCAAACTTAGGTCAGCTTTGAGATCGGCCATGGCTGTAACAAGCAGAACCATATCTAGAAGTTCAGGTACACCCTTGCCGTTCACAGCAGAAATTGGAACACAGGGAATATCGCCACCCCAACCTTCTACGTATATTTCGTTTTCTCCCAGACTGGTTTTTGCCTGGTCAATATTTGCGTTTGGTTTGTCTATTTTGGTGATGGCCACAACATACGGGATCTTGGAACTTTTTATGACCTTGTATGCTTCCATGGTTTGCGGCTTAACACCGTCTTCTGCAGATACAGCCAAGATGGCCACGTCGGCAACTTGTGCGCCACGCTCGCGAATATCACAGAAGGCCTCATGTCCAGGAGTGTCCAGAAATGTCAGCATGGTCTTGGCACCATCAGGAGAAATGTGCTCCACTTGGTATGCACCCATATGTTGTGTAATGCCACCCGCTTCGCCAGCCACGATGTTGGTTTTGCGAATATAGTCTAGGAGAGTTGATTTGCCATGGTCAATATGACCCATGACCACGATCACAGGAGGGCGAACAATCAGGTTTTGATCTCGTTTGTTTGTCATGGGAGTAATTTGCTCCAGAATTCAGATTTGGATTCATTGGAGAGTATACTGTATCAGAAATAGGCAGGTTTGACAAACTTGGTTTGGACGTGGTCGGGTGGTGAGTTGGTGTTCACACTTCATGCTATAATACCCATGCAATATCCATGAAACTTTACTTTCTCGCTCCATTATTTTTCCAAAAACTAATCTGGGTTCCCACTCGATTGATTCTTAGAATTTTTGGTCATATCAAGATATATGGCTTAGAAAATATTGAAGGTCTGCAAGGTCCAGTGATTTTTGCTGCCAATCATTCCAGTGAAATTGATCCACTCATCGTGCCTTCGTCGTTACCTTTTTGGTCTTGCTATTCACCTCTTTTTTATGCTACTCGTGAAAAATCATTCTATAGCAAAAATGGTTGGCGCAAGCATCTTTTTGGTGGCTTGTTCATCAATGCTTGGGGAGGTTACTGCGTTAATGTCGGACTACGTGATTATGAGAAGTCGTTGAAAGATCATATTCAGATTGGGCGGGACGGTGGTAGTTTCTGTGTTTATCCCGAGGGTGGCATCACACCGGATGGTACAATTCAGCCAGCACGTGGAGGTGTGGCCTATCTTGCAGAACGTGCAAAGTGTACCATTGTTCCAGTCGGTGTTTCTGGTGTCTACAACACTCCTTTCAAGGATTTCTTTGCAGGAAAAAGACATATAAATGTTTATTTCGGTAAGCCAATTACTCAAAAAGAATTGCGAGAAAAAGTCTCTAGCAGATCCACGCAAGGAATGCATATGTAC
>JBDKJM010000069.1:0-3504 GCA_039796555.1 Candidatus Parcubacteria bacterium
TGGAGTATGTATTCTTTATCGGGGTCTGGATGGTGGAGCATTATTGGCTCAGTCGTCATTATAGCTTTTAATTTGTTTAGTGACTGTAATTCTTTTGAGTCTGGTGTCCAGTCTTTCTTAAAATCAAACTTGCTATCTTTTCTTAGCAGTTGATAAAGAGGATGAGCTACCACGGCAAATTGATTTATATACTCGCGGTAGTAATTTAGGAATTGTATCCATGACCTGAGTTCCTCACGAGATTCTGGAGGAGGCCGGCTAGTGACAGCTTTTGTGCGTTCAATCAGAGGTTTGCTGATTTTACCATCTGTGTAGTGTCCGAGACACTCACATCCATTTTTGGCTAGCATTGTCTTTGCTAGGCTGAAGCGGAACCCATTATTCGAGTATTTGGTAACCACTTCTTCTACATCTATGAGATGCTGATTGAAATTTGGGCTGTGTATAATATTGTCGTCTAAATAGACTATGCAACAGCGATAGCGAGTTTCTCCAAGTGTAAACTCGACAATTTCTTCGAAGATAGCGCCAGCAGGGGCCCATCCTTGTGGGATAACTGTGTAAGTGTATACCCCAACTCCATTGATGGAGAAAGTGAAATAGGGATGCATAGACTCTGCTAATGGAATCTGAGCGTACCCATGTGTCATATCTAATTTGGTAAACCATCTCGAGCCATGTAGTTTGTGAAGCTCTTCTTTGATTCTAGGTAATGGATAGTTATATGGATCCCACGATTTGTTTTTCAAGGCTAGGTCATTGAGAGGTCTGCCTTCTGGAGGATTTTTGTTTGGCTTTGGCTTTACCATGAATCTATGGAAATGTTTCCCTTCTTTGTAGGGTTTGATATGGCCAAGCGTTGTTAGTTGTTTGAGACATTCGATGGTCATTTTCCTCATGCCAGGAGACATGCGGGAGTAATTATTGATTGCAGGCAATGCGCGCTGTGGTTGGTAGTCAACCGCTGGTCCAGTATATCGGCCAGGTTTGTCTGTCTTGTGAATTGAAAAACTATTTTTGAGTTTATGCATTAGTTTTGTGAGTGCTTCTTTTTGTTCTTCTGTATATGGTTTATCAAGGAATTTGGTGTCCTGCAATTCCTTCTCTAGGAATTTTTCGAGAATTATATCTCTCTGCTCTTCTGACATTTCTCTCTCAGGTTGGCCCTCCTGTATAGGAAGGTGAGAGCGTTCATCATCCTTGTTGTAGGGATTTTGTGGCAAGGGATGATGCACTGTGCATATGATCAGAGGCATTTTATGTGCGTCTTTAGGCAGTGGAGCTAGGATATTGGCATCAGCTAGCCTTTGAAAAGCATCTACATCGAGACATTTAGGCAGCTGCTCAGCCTCAGGCAGTATGAATTTTGGCGAATCATTTGGAAGGTTTGGTGAGTGGTTTGATCGCCTTATGTCTGTTTCTTTGTGATTTTGTAAATGCATTTGGTTATTCTGGTCCTGCTGTTGTCGAGAGTCCCTGATGCATGCTATATATTCAACATTGAATTCGGATTGGTCTGTCTCATGTTTTTCAAATAGTTTAAGCTCGAAATCATATTTGTCTGTGCCCAAATTTATATCCCAAAATGGCATTGTCATGACCTCAAATCGGCCTTGAAAAGTGATGCCCCCTAGAAAGAGAGATATTTTGATTGTGCCAAGTGATGGAATAGAGGGTGCCCCTGTTACATCAGCGTAATATTTTGCTCTGTGATGTATCCTCCTTTTGAGAATAGGGTGACGTTTTAAGAATTCGAATGAGATTGAAGAGACTTCCGCTCCTGGATCAATATGAACTTTTACAGGAATCTTGCCATTAACAAAACCTGAATTGATAGTTTTGGTCGTTGCATAACATCCACGGCAATTACACCCCTGGTGGGTAACAGAGGTGTTGAGCGAGGCTTTTGGCTCAACCTGATGAATGTCCGACTGCACAGAATTTTCAACAACATTGAGAGTCGCTGTGTCTTTTCCACTCATGCTCATTGCATCTCGGCGTCCCGATATGTGGCACTTTTCCCTTGCTGTGGCAGACTGATTTGGCGTTAACGCATTGACATTGTCAATCATAGCTCTATGTGAAACCCTACAATTTTTATGATTCACTGAGCAAGGCACTGAGTCTGATTTAGTGTCATTCTCCGAGTGTTTGGAAGCAATTTTGTTACCATCCATGCTTTGCTCGTTGGACACAGACTCGCTGAGTGCTTGAGAGACGGAGGCTTTGCTCTCGTCTTTGGAAGAAATTAGCGTATTTTCTGCAGTTGAAGTAACTACAGAACCTATTATAGGAATACTAATTACTGATGAATTATAAGAAGCCCGAAAATAATTTGAACCGTTTTTGTTGTTATTTGAAAAGTTTGAGGAACGCTTTCTTTGGCGTTCTTGTGACTGGATCTGGTCCAGGCTGTACTGGCTGCGAATGCAGTCAGGGTTAAACCGGCATACTTGATAGTCGTGCTCGAGTTCGCACAGATCATGTTTGCACACGACCCCTTTTTTCCAATACTGCGCCAGTTGTGCTTGAGATGCCTCACCTCTCGTAAGAGCATTATATTTGGTAAGTTGGCGACGTAGATCGTACTTCGCCTTCTTATTGGCTCGATTGCTTGTAAAGTTGTCTTCGCTCCTTCCTCGTTTGGCTTTGTTTTTGGTTGAGGAGGATTCTTGACCAGAATCTGGAGCGGAAGGCTTTTTTAGAGTCGGTGGTGGCACGTCCACGTCGCGAACGAGGTCGATATATCCGGTGAACTGCGTGGAGTTAAACGCAGGTGCAGTAAGGTTTGGTTGGTTACTATTCTTCACCTCTCTCGGCATTTTCAAGTGCAGTAGCTTCTGGCACTCCCACCACCGATCTTTGATCAGCAAAGCTCGTTCTTCGTCGGAGTATATGTCTGTTTTTCTGACTATGATTTCGTAAAGCAACATATAGCTACGGACTGTTCGAACGACTTGGTCTAACGCATCTTGCCAGTCGTGGTTGGCAGAGTTGGACCATATTGGCTTGGCCATCATCGCTCGTAAGCGGGCCAATCCCGCTTGCGGGCGTTTGACGAATTTTTCGACCAGCTGGGAGCAGTAGTCGTCGAAGGTAAGATCCTTTAGTGACTCATGGTGAATCTTGATCCTCGGATACTTTTGGATCTTCACCAGGAGTTGGTTCTTCTTGGACTTGTCGGATAAGTCTGCATTTGTTGATGCTATCATCTCCTTGAAGTCGTGGATGAACAGTATGAACGCGACAGGTTGATCCTTGAGCGCCGTTGGTAAGTTCAGGTCCGGTAAAAGGTTGAACTCTACTTTGTCTATTGATTTCGTCGTCCTGGAGCGATCTTGGTTATCCAGGGCGCGGTGAATCGTCTGCATTTGCAGCTTCTGCTCTAGGAGTTCGGAGGCTAACTCCTCATTTTTGTCTTTCAGAACTCCATTTTGAGCTACTAACGTCCCAACGAGATTTGCAAGGTCTTGAACTTTTGTAACCAACAGGTCCACATTCAAG
>JBDKJM010000070.1:0-4642 GCA_039796555.1 Candidatus Parcubacteria bacterium
TCCACTTGATACCAACTCGACGGAAAACTCCGCCGAATTGTTCAGTACTAACAGCCGTGTGCAAGAGTGATGGGCTAACGACGTCAGCTTCCGAAGTCACTTGCGCAACTTCGGCAGACGTGAGATTTTGGGCGACTCTGGCAACTGCCTCGTCGCCTTCCTTGGATGCCAGTTCTGCCAGCTGACTTTCGACAGCAAGTGCCCCTTGATATCGGAGCACCACAGCAAACTTTTCTCGATCGTTCATTTTCTGTTCATCAGACATTTGAGAATTCCTCCTCTCGTGCCTCGCTTTGGGCGCGGCCGAGTTGTTTGAGGTTGAAGTTGGCGACCACGGCCATCACCAACACATCTTCGAGTCCTGCTTCTTCCAGCATCTTGACTGCCACATGCGCCTCTGGGCGCATTTGGATGGCCTGCTTTACCTGAGGCCAGTCAGCCCTCGATACCGTCTTACGGGTTGCCATCTGATCCAAGACCGACCTGTTGTCGAACTTGATCTGGTTATGGAAGGCCAGGGCGGCCATCGTCGGATCTTCAGACAAGATCGATACGAGTGATTCAATGTTGTCACAGATTGACCGTGTGTAGAAAGGAAGCCTTCTCGGATCACGAGGATCCGTAGCTTCCTCCACTTGTTCCCGCAGCTCGCCGGTTACAACTTCGATTTTTTTCATTGACTATCCTTTGGTTGTGTTTGGTTTGGGGTTTACTGTTGAGTTAACGAATCGAGATATGAATCCACGACTCGCTCCACTACCTCGTTGATGTTCTCAACGTGGCCGGTGGAAATTTTTTCGTCCAACTCCTTACGCTTCTGCGGATCAGAGAGGACACTGTAAGCTTCCGAAAGCTCGGCAAACTTATGCCCAGCTTCTGGATTCTTGTTTACATCGGGATGCCATTGTACTGAAAGTTTCCGGTATACGGCCTTTATCTCCTCGATGCCAGAAGTCGGGGACACCCCGAGAATTTCGTAGGCGTTTTTCATTGTCAATGGCGCTATGCCAATTTAATATTTAGCATGAGGTATTACTTTTGTCAAGATGCTCTGTACAGTCATATACTTTTACCTGTAAACTTCTTTTATGCCCATTTCCTTAGATATCGGTATACATGAATATTTTCGCATCACATCCATCCAAAAAGATGCATTAAAAAAACTTAACGTGAGAACACTAGAAGATCTCTTGTACCATTTCCCTGTTCGTTATGGTGATACGGCCGAGGCACGCTCCATTGATTCTTTGAAAAAAGGAGACGTCGCAGTGATATATGGGAAAATAAGCGGACTCAAAGCCAGCAAAGGTTTCAAAACTCGCATCACTATGGCCACTGCAAACACTGAAGATGAGTCGGGTAGTATTCAATGTGTCTGGTTCAATCAACCATATATAGCCAAAATGACCCCGGAGGGAGCGTTGGTTCGTATTGAAGGCAAAGTCACTGAAAGAAGACCAAAAAAAATTGTTGGTACTGCCACAAACTCAAACATGCGTACAGAAAATTCACTTTCTGTACAACCATTGAATGGTGAGCAGCCAGATCCACTTAACAAGACCACGGAACAAAAAGACGGATTCGTTGGTGCTTCCTTTTTACCCACAAAACCTATCGTTGCTGAACAAAAAGAAATTTCTTCACCCACACCTTCCGGCAAACTTTATTTTTCAAATCCCAAAATCGAAGTTGTTGACAAACTTCCTACAGGCGTAGGTGATTCCCTTTTTGGAAATGACGTTCATGCTCATACACTCCACCCTGTATATCCAGAATCACGTGGCATTACATCTCTGTGGATATATCATTCATTACAAAAAATATTCAAAAGTGGATTACTAGATAATATTCCTGAACCAATCCCAGTAGATATTTTGGAAAAATACCATTTACCTAGTATCAAAACTGCTCTGATCTGGATACATACACCGCTTTCGAGAGATGATGCTCTATCCGCACGTAAACGTTTTTCATTTCAGGAAATATTCGTTATTCAACTTGGCAGACAGAGAGCGCGTCGTGAATACGAAGAACATCCTTCATTCAAAGTTGAAACTGAACTAAAAGATGTCAAGGAATTTGTGCGGCGTTTCCCATTTACCGCAACTGAAGCTCAAAACCGTGCTGTAGAAATCATTCTTTCAGACATGAAGCGTGACCGTGCCATGTCACGATTGCTCGAAGGAGATGTTGGGTCGGGGAAAACTGCCGTGGCCGCGGCTACGGCCTATGCAGTGATGACGTCTAGACCGAAATCCCGTAAAGAATCTGTCGATGATGAGAACGGATGTGGAAATGCGAGCGCATTACAGAGCAGTCAAGACTTGAAGAGTACTGGTAATAACCCTCTGCCTGATACAACTTCTGGTGAAAACGAAATTATTGTTTCAGCTCGACGTCGTGGTCCTCTGCAAGTCGCTTATATGTGCCCGACAGAAATCCTAGCCATTCAACAATTCGAATCATTCATACAATACTTTTCCTACATGCCCATACAGATAGGTCTCATCACTGGTTCAGGTTGCAGAAAATTTCCTTCAAAAATAAATCCCAAGGGTTCTACGGATATTTCCCGTGCGCAATTATTGAAATGGGTGGCTGACGGATCTATTTCTGTATTGATCGGCACACATGCCATCATTCAGAAAACTGTAAAGTTCAAAAATCTGGCATATGTCATTATTGATGAACAGCATCGTTTCGGCATTTCTCAAAGGAGAAAGCTAGTGCGCAAGGATACCATAGCGCCTCACCTGCTTTCCATGACTGCCACACCAATTCCGCGTACTTTGGCTTTAACTCTATATGGAGATTTGGATCTATCACTCATAGATCAGTCCCCTGCTGGTCGTAAACAAATAATTACCGAGCTTGTGCGGCCGGGTGATCGTGAAAAAACTTATGCGAAAATTCGTCGAGAACTTGAGTCTGGCAGACAGGTTTATGTTATTTGTCCTAGAATAGACGAGCCGGATCCAGACAAGGAGGCCGCCGTTATTGCAAAGTCAGTAAAAGAAGAAGCTAAAAGGCTCAAGAAAACTGTTTTCCCAGATTATGATATTGGCGTTCTTCATAGCAAACTGAAGCCAGATGAAAAAGATATGGTTATGCAAAATTTCAAAGATGGAAAAATTCAAATCCTATGCGCCACGTCAGTTGTTGAAGTCGGAGTGAATATGCCAAATGCAACAACAATAATCATTGAGGGTGCTGAAAGGTTCGGCCTAGCTCAACTTCACCAGTTACGAGGTCGCGTAATGCGTAGTACTTTTCAATCATACTGTTATGCCTTCACCGAAACCAATTCAGCAAAATCAATCGAGCGCCTCCAAGCACTACAAAATGCCAAAAATGGTTTTGAACTTGCAGAACTGGATCTGGCGCAACGCGGTGCGGGAGAATTATCTGGTATGCGTCAGTGGGGCGTTTCAGATGTCGCCATGGAAGCTTTGAAAAATTTGAAAATGGTCGAAGCCGCGAGAACTGAGGCAACAAGATTGATCGCAGAAAATTCTACTCTAACAAAATATCCTCTACTCAAAAAAGAGGTTGACAGACATATTAGTGTGGCTCATTTTGAGTGAAACTCTTGTATATAAAATAAAAATCCGCACGGACAACATGGTGTTGTCTGCGCGGTGCTTTTGAAGCTTCTCAGGAGTAAAGACGTTTAACTTTCGGGACTGATCTCAATGAGAAGCGAAAGTTACCGTCACAATGCTGGATCACGTGCCGCACAATGCGGTAAAGACCGATGGGCCCCTGCCAGAAGTTTCGGCGCATATCAATCTTCAACCAAATCACGACCAGTGTTTCTTCTCTCCTTTTGGTTTCCATGACCGGCCAGGGCAAGAAGTAGTAACAACCGCGAGTGATGGCCTTGGCCAGAAAACCCAAGCCAAACCATACAACTGGAACAAGGATCAGATATTTCATAACATCGTTTTTTCTCTACTGGATTATCCAGCGTCATTCTATTTAATGCCACAATAGCATTAAATATGTACCGTGTCAATATAATGTGTATCTGTAATATAGTTTTAAAAAATTGTCCGCCCTCTTGGATTCGAACCAAGGACCCCAGAGGTATAAGCTCTGTGCTCTAACCAACTGAGCTAAGGGCGGAGTATGAATATCATAGACCAAAAGATGGCGCAGGTCTATCCTGAGGCAAAATCTTCACTGTTTCTTCATTTGGGTTTGATAGTATTGTGGCGCAGGGTTGACTCAGGTCTATCCTGCGCACTATATGCATATACCCAACGAATACTATCATGTTTACAATCGAGGAGCTCATAAAGCACCTATTTTCTTGGATAAACTAGATTATGAAAGGTTTATTACTTTAATGTACACGGCGAACGACATGCGCAGGATAGACCTACGCAGAACAAAACCGGACGATATATTTACCTATGAAAGAAAAATTATAGTCAATATCTTTTCCTATTGTTTGATGCCAAATCATTTTCATATAGGCATTAAAGAAATAACAAATAAAGGCTTGGAGAAATTCATGCGAAAACTTTGTACATCCTATGCAATGTACTTCAATAGAAAATACGATCATTCAGGAACTATCTTCCAAGGTGAATACAAATACAAACATATTGATACGGACGATTACTTGAGATACTTGGTG
>JBDKJM010000071.1:0-5069 GCA_039796555.1 Candidatus Parcubacteria bacterium
AACCTTCTTCAATTCCCTTTCCACCCTAACCTTAGCTTTGATGAACAGCATTGCTTGAAAAAATGTTATTTGTTCCCCTCCTCTCTCTTCAACGGTAATCCGATGTGTTCCAAAAATGCAAGAGTATGATTTTTGTCACGAGAAGTTGTCACAATGGTAATTGCAAAACCAAAAACGTCCTTCAGATCTTCATCCGATGTTTCAGCGAAAATAGTGTGCTCCTTGATACCCAAGGTGTAGTTACCCATGGCGTCAACAGCTGTGCGTGATAGACCACGAAAGTCCTTGGTTCTAGGCAAAGCCACGTGAATGAGGCGGTCTAGAAATTCGGTCATGCGCGGACCACGAAGAGTGATTTGATAGCCAACCGGGTCGCCAGTGCGTGTCTTGAATGTGGCGATGGCTTTCTTGGTGGCACGAACGGCTGGCTTTTGGCCTGTAATCTTGGCTAGACGATCTGCAATAAGTTCAATTTTCTTCTTGTCCTTAACTGAACCAAAGCTGTTAGATACCACAACCTTGACCAAACGAGGAGCCTGCATGGCATTTTTCAAACCAAGCTTGTTCTTGAGTGCTGTGTATGATTCTTTATTCAATTCTGACACTGTTTTGTATTTCATAGTTGATTAGTTAAAAAGTTTATAAAGTGGTGTAAAAAATACTTTCTTTATGAACTTTATGAACTTCTTCACTTTATAAACTCATTACACTTTCTTGACTACTTTTGACGCATGCATGGGCATAGCCAGATCTACAACTTGTCCCTTCTGTCCCTGCTTGGTTGGTCTCTGGTGCTTGCGCACGGTATTTATACCTTCAACAACCACCTTACCTATTGCAGGAAAAGTCTTAGTGACCTTGCCGGTCTTGCCTTTGTCATCTCCTGAAAGTATTACGACTGTGTCACCTTTTTTTACATGCATGGTATTGAGTTGAAGGTTAGAAAGTTTAAAAGTTTGTAAAGTACTGTATTTTCTTTATAAACTTTATGAACTTTCCAACTTTATAAACTACTAAACGATCTCTGGCGCCTTCGATGCGATGGTCTTGAACCCAGCATCGCCAACCTCGCGAGGTATAGGACCAAATATACGACCAGCTACTGGTTCCTTCTTGCCCTTTTCGATAATAACAACTGCATTCTCATCAAAACGAATGTATGAACCGTCTTTGCGTCTTGTTGGCTTGATCTGACGAACAACTACAGCATGAAGAACATCTTTCTTCTTGATAGCTTTGCGAGGCTCTGCTTTTTGAACAGATAGTACAACAACTTCGCCTAGCTCGGCATAACGTTTGTGTGAAGCGCCGAGCACTTTGAAAATACGTCCGATCTTGGCTCCGGAATTATCAGCGATATTTACGATTGAACGTGGTTGTATCATTTTTGTTTATTAATATTTACAACTGACTATGCAATTACTTTGAAGGCCTTCCTTTTTGACATTGGGCGACACGCCTCTATGGTAGCCTTATCTCCAATCTTCTTGGTATTGCCAGGATCATGAGCCAGGAGCTTGGTCTTCTTGGTCATATATTTGTGATACTTGGTATGTTTGGTGAATCGCTCGATGACTACTGCCACAGTATCCTTCATTTTGTCAGAGGTAACAACACCAGTAAATGTTTGGCGCTTGAGTGGTTTTTGTGTTGTTTGTGTAGTAGACATTGAAGTTGAAGCTTACTTTAAAAATGCCATTTTGTCTAGCTTTTTTTGGCATTTAGTGCAGTCAGGATGCGTGCAATATCTTTTCTGATTGCCATGCCCTCTTTGACGTTTTTGGTCTTTGATCCAGTAGACCCGAATCTAAATATGCGAAGTGCCTCTCTCTTTTCCGCAATAATACGTGCGAGATCAGATGGATTTTTGGCTGTAATTTCCTTCATTTTCATATAATTTTGCGGTTAAAATTTACAGATAATAATTACAGCCTGGCAACGATCTTACTCTTAACTGGCAACTTGGTTCCTGCTTTACGGAGTGCTTCGGCAGCAGTTTTTCCATCTACACCGTCAATCTCGAACATGATGCGACCTGGACGAACTTCTGCTACGAATCCTACAGGATCGCCTTTTCCTTTTCCCATTTTTACTTCTGCTGGTTTCTGTGTGAAAGGCATGTCAGGGAAAATTCGGATCCAGACTTTACCGGATTTTGTAGCATATCTGGACATAACTTTGCGAGCGGCTTCAATCTGGTTAGATGTTACGCGTGAGTAAGCCATGGCTTTCAAACCAAAAGAACCGAAATCAACGGTTACGCCACGTGTTTCGTGCTTGTTGGCTTCTTTCACAGCGTTTTTGCGTTTGGTGAAGTGTTTTCTGTGTTTAACTTTCTTTGGGAATAACATGGTAGTGGGTTTACAATCATCAATGATCAATTTTCAAATTTTGAACATTGGTCACTGATGATTGATCGTTAATTTACTGTTTTTGATCTTTCTTAAATATTTCTCCCTTATAAATCCAAACTTTGATACCGATATCGCCATAGGTCATATGAGCCTTCTCACGGGCAAAATCAATATCTGCGCGAAGTGTCTGTAGTGGAATACGACCTTTCTTGAGTTCCTCACTGCGGGCGATCTCTGCTCCACCTAGGCGACCACCGAGTTTGATACGAATACCAAGAACGTTCTTGTTGGCCATGACTTTCTCTATGGTCTGCTTCATAACACGTCTGAAAGGTAGGCGCTTTTCCAGAGATTCTGCAATCATCATTCCGACGATGTAGGCATTTGACTCTGGGTTACGAAGTTCTTCAATATCAACTTTGAGTTCTTGTTCTGGGACTTCAGCCTTTGCCTCACGAATAATCTTGGCGATCTTCTCACGGAGTTTGACTACCCCATCACCCGCTTTACCTATGAGCATGCCTGGACGAGAGGTTTTGATAATCACGCGTAGAACCTTCTGATTTCGCTCCATATCAATGCCACCAATGTAGTTGGAACGGAGTTCTTTGTGTAGAAATTCACGGATAGACAAGTCGGCCTTGAGAGCTACACGATATCCTTTGTCAATGCCAAACCAGCGACTCTTCCAGTCGCGGATAATTCCTAGTCTGTGTGAATATGGATGAACAGTGTGGGACATGGTGGGTGGTTAATGGTTAATGGTTAATGGTTAATGGTTGCTGGCGATTTGTTACTGTTTACAATTGCTTTTGCCGGCTTTGGTTTTACAATTTTTGTTTTGGTAACTTTTGCTCTATCAGCAACAATATTTTTCTTATTATTTTCTGATTTTTCAGACAAAACAATACTAACGTGGCTAGTTCTCTTCTTGATAGGATGTGCTGATCCACGTGAGACTGGCATTGAACGCTTCATGACAAAACCTTGGTCAACTCTGATTTCTGAAACAAAAAGATTTTCGGCAGAGATCTTGTGATTGTGGGAGGCATTGGCAATAGCTGAATTCAAAAGGTCATGCAGAGGGTGCTTGGCCTTCTTTGATGCATTAGTCAAAATGGTCTTGGCATGAGTAACATTTTTGCCTCGAATCATATCAGCAATGACACGAACTTTGCGTGGAGAAATGCGGTAGTTTTTAAGTGAGGCGGTAATCATGTCAGTTTATTATTTCTTTGCAACGGCTGTGGCTGCTGCTTCCTTGGCGGACTTGGCAGCTGAAATTTCTGCCTCCTTGGCCTTCATCTCAATCTCCTTTTGCATCTTACCTCCATGGCGGACGAACTTGCGAGTAGGCGAAAATTCACCGAGGCGGTGTCCAACCATATCCTCGGTTACCAAAACTTCTGTATGTGCCCTGCCATTGTGAACGCCAAAAATAAAGCCCACCATTTCAGGGGAAATCTGGGAACGTCGTGACCAAGTCTTAATAACCCCAGTTGTGGCCGGTTTCTTGCCAGCGATCTTTTTCAAAAGTCGCTCTTCAATATATGGTCCTTTCTTGAGTGATCGAGACATGTTTGTTTGAAAATGTGTACAAAATAAAAAACGGGCTACGCTTTTTTTGCGTAAAAAAGGTTAAAAAACGAACAAAATAGGCTCCTTGGAGCTCACTGATGATACTATCAAATAGAGGGTTTAGAGTCAATATTTAGTCTCACAAGTTCCAGAATTAATTGCAACACTTGATTTAGCGACTAAGTTATTCAAACCAAAGGTCTTATCAGGAGATTCTATATTTTGGCAATGCAAAATTCATTATTTAAAACAAATTCGTTTCATCTGAAATTGACTAAAATAACTTCACGGCCTATCAACAATAAACAGTGCGATTTTGTCGAATATTTTCTTGGTTGTTTTAACAAAAAATTTGAACACGGTTACAAGTGTACCACAACTAACAAAAACCGGCTGTGTATAACTTGTATTACAATTGAGTAACAGCTGACTTCTTTTTACCAACCTGGCGTCGCGATACAATAAATACATTTGAATACTTCTTTGGGGTACGCGTCTTCTGACCTTTGCCTGCTGGCTTGCCCCAGCGAGTCTTGAGACGACGAAGGCCTCTTCCTTGGCGCTGTTCACCTCCACCGTATGGGTGATCTACAGGGTTCTGTGCCGTACCACGAACTGTCGGACGAATACCCATCCAGCGACTGCGACCAGCTTTACCTATATTGACCAAACGATTCTCTTCATTGGAAACTGCACCAACAGAAGCCCAAGCGTTTTCGTGGATTTTACGAACTTCTGTAGAAGGCATCTTGATGTGAGTATAACCTGCGTCGTTGGCAATCACTTGTGCAAATGATCCGGCTGAACGAACAAGCTTTGACCCACTACCTGGCTTGATCTCGATATTGTATATAAAAGTACCGACAGGAATATTTTTAAGTGGCAAACGATTGCCTGTCTCTATAGGAGCTTTCTCTGATACGATAAATGAATTACCTACTTTCATGGTCTTCGGTAATAGGATGTACCTTTTTGTACCATCTTTGTAGTTGATTAGACCAATGTATCCAGTACGGACAGGATCATACTCAACTGTCTTTACAGTAGCAATCATATCTTTCTTGTCATACTTAAAATCAATGATGCGATAGAGCTTCTTGTGTCCACCTCCTTGATGACGAACTGTGATACGACCAA
>JBDKJM010000072.1:0-2721 GCA_039796555.1 Candidatus Parcubacteria bacterium
TCAACATAAAAAACATTTTTATGAATTGGTTTGAGAGTAGAGTTGTAAAACTTTACAAGTGAAAGAAGTCCACCCTCAAAATAAAAAGACATGGAAGGAACTTCTAGTTCCAGCTCCGAGATATTAAATACTTCATCCTCTTTTATTTTTCCTTCATGCTTTGTTGCGTCTATAACTCTAATACGTAAACCCTTAACCAAATAAGCCTGCTGACGCATATGATCGGTTACTCTTTTGTATGAAAAATCAATCACTGGAAAAATGGCCGGGTCTGGTTCAAATACAATTATCGTTCCACTTCTTTCTGTAGTGCCAATTTTTTTTACAGATGCTTTTTTCTTACCCTGCGAATACTCCTGAACATAAATCCCGCCATCCTTGTGTACTGTCGCTTTGCAATAAATTGAAAGTGCGTTTACAACAGATGCTCCTACACCATGCAATCCTCCAGAAACTTTGTACCCGCCGTCTTCTCCGCCAAATTTCCCTCCGGCGTGGAGAGTTGTCATGATAGTTTCAAGAGCCGAGACTTTTGTTTGTTTGTGAATGTCAACAGGAATACCACGACCGTTATCTGTCACTCTTATGAGATTGCCCGGCAAAAGGGCGACCTCGATCTCGTTTGCAAAGCCCCCCATAGCCTCGTCTCGAGCATTGTCAAAAATCTCAGTTATTAAGTGATGCAAGCCGTCAGGACCAGTCGTACCAATATACATCCCCGGCCTCTTTCTTACAGGCTCAAGACCCTCGAGAATCTGTATCGCATCCGCTCCGTAACTACTTTTACCTTGAGATTTGTCGAAGGTTTTTTTTTCTTCTTTTTCTACCTTTTTTGAGGCCATTTTTCTATCTTTTTTATTTATTTTGTTTCACAATTATATCAAATTCCCCTCCCCAAAACAAGTTTACCCCGCACTAAATTTACTGAAAATATTTATTGAAAACCATACTCATTTATTTAATTTTTACTAATAAAACTAATACGGAATAACAATGCACATAGTTTTAGTGCTGGGGCATTTATTCAGATTTCTAGCCAGATTTTTAAGCTTGACAAAATATAATATATAGTATAAAATCTCAATCAGAAAACTGGGCTTAGCCCATGGAGGTTCACATGATTGCATGGATTCTCTTCTTCGTTGTCTGTTTCATCATCGGCGTAACACTGGCTCAAAAAATCGAGTCAACTTTCAAAAAGAGGCGATTGGTATTCACACTGGCAGAGACCTCGGTAATCTGGGTCTTCTGCGCTGCCATACCGTTCGCTTCTCCCTTCTTCGTTGAATTTCCGACGTTTGTCGGAAGTCCAACGATCGTCACGTTCAAGGAAGATGGCAATCTCGTCTATCACAGATTGGGGCTATGGACTCCCCCGTGGAACAACATGGAGGTGGCAAACGTCCCGACAGAATGCGAGCGATTGAGTTTCTACTCGCACAATTCTTCTACCATCTTCGACCATGATGGAAAGATCTTCATCATGGAGTTCGATGGCGACCTCTGTGTCAGCGACCCGAAGAAATACTTTTCGGACAAAAGCCGACGCAGGCAGTCGAGAAGAATGTCCCACAAGCTGGAGTCTGAGGTGAGACGCTCGGTTTTTTTGGTTCACACTCGAAAAGAGGATGAACTCAAAAGACTGGCTGTCGCATCCAACTGCTTCACTGGGGACACAATCCAGAGACAGCCGTGTCCTAGGGTGACCGATTTCATCTTTGAGGAGTCTGGGATAGTACCACTTCTCAACGAGAACGGTGTTACACTCAAACACACCACGACTGTGACCAAGACCGGCCTGTCCGACTAGGCAGTCATCTGTGCCCATCCACCAAACCCGACGAAACATCGTCGGGTTCCCACCAAAGTTTTGTATACGAATGGCTTACAAATAGGCACATACGAATAAAAAATTCTGGCGGGACGAATAGTTTGTTCCAAGTTCTTTAACCGGACAGAAATGTCCTTTATAAACCCGAGAGGGACTTCAGAAATGGAGGAAGTGATGAAAAAAGGTATCGCACAAAGGGTAGTGGACGGATCAGATCGCATCAACTCTATGAGAAAAACAATCGAGAGATGTGTAAGCACACTCGCCGGATTCATTGTGGATGAGGGGCTGATCAACCCCTCAACTGACGCGCTCAGTGAGTGTGGCGAACTATTGATTGAAGCATGGTCCGGTCCGCACTGCCTCTGGTGGCATATCGGAAGATCCGGCAAAGTGTACTTCGTTTTGTCACACACTTCACGTACTGATAGCCTTGGTTTGTACAATACCATCAATGGTAACGAACCAAGACTTCTAGACGTCCAGCATGTCTACAACTGCCTCGATTGTCTGGTAGATGGACTGGTAAAGAAATACCCCGTCCTGGCTCAACGCCTCAAACCACTTCTCGAAGCAGCCGAGTAGCCCTCGTCCCACACCCCTCACAGAGTCCCGCGCCTCGCGCACCCACTCTGCGCGGGGCTTTGTTTTATCAAAAACAATCTATTCTTTTTCACTTGGAAGCTAAGCTTCCAAGTGACTATTCCATAAGCATTTGTTCAAGTTCTTTTGATTTTTCTTTATTTTCCAAAAGAAATTCTAGAGAATCATCTAAAAAATTTTCGTAATCTTTATAGTTTTTGAATTGGTCAATTATTATGTCCTTTTTGCAAAAGGTTTCACTCTTCCCTTTGTATTCTTCCAAACTTGATTTAAACAAAGAATTATTT
>JBDKJM010000073.1:0-4054 GCA_039796555.1 Candidatus Parcubacteria bacterium
TACAGAAAATAACCGCGTGATCAATCCATCTCTAGTTGTGACCGCCAGTGTTCGTGGCAACCGTACACAGGAGTCAAATGTTCCAGAAAATCTTTCCGGAGCAGTATCTAGGACAACACGAGTTTCATCGAATGTTTCTTTGACTGGTCGCACAGTTCGAACCATCGGACCATTTGCTAACACTGGTCCTATACCACCGAAAGTTGAGCAACCAACTACATATACCATAGTTTGGATGGTTGATAATACTTCTAGCGCTGTCGGTAGCGCCGCAGTTACGGCCACTTTACCACCGTATGTTAAGTGGTTGGAAAAAGTCAGTCCATCTAGTGAATCCGTCAGTTACGACAAAAACAGCGGCCAAATAACTTGGGAAATAGGTAATGTCGGTGCATATACACTGGGTTCATCACGACGACGCGAAGTCAGTTTCCAGGTTTCATTCCAGCCAAGTGTTAATCAAGTTGATCAATCTCCAACACTGGTCAATCAGGCCATACTCACGGCCACAGATAATTTTACTGGTGTGCAACTTCAGAGTCAGCAGGATTATTTGACTACGCGCTTCATTACAGATCCTGGTTATGCAGAAGGGCAGGCGACTGTGGTTAGGTAAAAATCCGGTTTTGGACTTATTGATATTTTGGTATAGAATAGTCGCATGAACAAAAAGGAGGAGAATGTGGATAAGTTGGACAAGATCGTGTCTCTTTGTAAAAGACGTGGCTTCGTTTTCCAGGGTTCAGAAATCTATGGTGGTTTCGCTGGTACGTATGATCTAGGTCCATATGGACTAGAACTACGCAATAATGTTGTAAATACTTGGACAAGGGCGATGGAAGAACATGAAAATATGGCTCGTTTGGACTCGAGCATATTTACCTCTGGAAAAGTTTGGGAAGCAAGTGGACACGTCTCTGGATTTTCTGATCCTCTAGTGATCTGCAACGAATGTCACGCCAAGCAACGAGCTGATCATTTACTCGAGACCATTGGCATCAAGGCTGATGAAAAAATGGGTGAAAAAAAGATCAATGAAATATTTGATGCAAATCGCGGAGCTCTTAAATGTCCGGTTTGTGGAAAGAAAAATTTTGGACAAGTGAGAGCCAAAAGTCTCCTGGCCACCTCTAGTCTCGGGATGTTTGAAGAAGGTGATGAACAGATATATTTGCGTGGAGAAACAGCTCAAGGAATATTTATCAATTATAAAAATATTCTTGATACAGGATTTTATTCTGTTCCATTTGGTATTGCGCAAGTGGGCAAAGCATTTCGTAATGAGATTAGTCCCCGACAGTTTTTGTTCAGAAAGCGTGAATTTGAACAAATGGAAATGCAATATTTTGTTAATCCCAACGAGGCACAGAAGAGTTATCAAGAATGGAGGAACGAACGCATGGCATATTATGCAAGATTAGGTGTCAAAAAAGATAAGTTGCGTTGGAAACAGCACGAAAACCTAGTGTTTTATGCAAAAGAGGCATGGGATATTCAATATCAATTTCCATTTGGATGGGATGAATTGGAGGGCATACACTATCGTGGTGATTATGATCTGACCCAGCATCAAAAATTTTCTGGTGTAGATATGTCTACATATGATGAAGAGTCCAAGAAGAGATATATCCCACACGTTGTTGAGACATCGGCCGGAGTTGATCGCACTATGCTTATGGTACTGTCTGATGCATATGATGAAGATGAAATGAACGGCGAAAAGCGTGTTGTCTTGCGCTTTGCACCCAATATGGCGCCAGTCAAAGTTGCAGTCTTTCCTCTCTTACGAAACAAGCCACAACTTGTAGAAAAAGCTAGAGAAATATACAAGATGCTAAAAAAAGTAGTCCCCGCTACGAAATTTGACGATAATGGAAATATTGGCAAGAGATATCGCCGCCAAGATGAGATTGGTACGCCTTTCTGTGTGACGATTGATTTTGATACCATTGAAAAAGGATCTGGAGTTACTGTTAGAAACAGGGATACAGGTGAGCAGGAGAGAGTTGGTGAGAGTGAACTCTTGCAGTATATTTTGGCTAAATTATGAAAATCAATAAACACGTTTTGCCAAATAATCTTCGTCTACTCACTATACCCATGCCTGACAATCCATCAGTAACTGTCCTGGTCATGGTGGAAACTGGATCAAAATACGAAACCAAGAAAATGAACGGCATCTCACATTTCCTAGAGCACATGATATTCAAGGGAACTCCGAGACGTCCGAAAGCCAGCGACATTTCGCGTGAACTCGACTCTATCGGCGCGCATTATAATGCTTTTACTGGCTATGAATACACAGGCTATTACGCCAAAGCCCATGAGAGACACCTTGATACGGTCATAGATATTATTGCTGACATGTATCAAAATCCACTATTTGATCAGTCAGAGATTGCAAAAGAAAAAGGCGTGATTGTAGAAGAGATTCGCATGTATCAGGACATGCCACAGGCCAAAGCTAAGCAGACATTTATGGAAATCATGTATGGTGATCAGCCTGTGGGTTGGGATATCGCTGGCACAGAAGCCAACGTAAAGTCATTTGGGCGCGATGATTTCATCAAATATAGAGATGAACATTACATAAGTGGGGGCACAACCATCATTGTGTCCGGTTCCTTTGATGAAAAAGGTTGTATTTCCAAAATAGAAAAAGCTTATGCCAATATGCTCACAGGCAAAAAGAGCGGGAAAATTGCTACACATGAATCCCAAAGTTCTCCAAGAATAAAAACTTTTTTCAAGGAAACTGATCAGACTCACCTTGTGATCGGATCCAGGACATTTTCTGTTACTGATCCGCGTATACCAGTAATGCATGTACTCTCAACCATTCTTGGGAAAGGCATGAGTTCTCGTCTGTTTTCCAGAATGCGCGACGAACTCGGTCTATGCTATTACATAAAGACGGAACATGAACCTTTCACCGACCATGGAGTGCTGACTATTTCTGCAGGAGTTGATAATAGTCGTGTCGAAGAGGCCATCAAGGAAATTTTGTCACAATGCAAAAAAATGAAGAAAGAACAGGTCTCTGATTCAGAACTCAAAAAAGCCAAGGATTATATAGCTGGTACAACCATGTTGGAACTGGAAACATCAGAAGCCTGCGCCGAATACTGTGGTTATCAGGAAGTTTTGAAACACGCCGTTGAATTGCCAGAAGAAATTATTGTCAAAGTGAATAAGGTGACAGCAAGCGATGTGCAAAAGCTGGCACGAGAAATATTTATTGATGAAGGGCTCAACATGGCAGTAGTAGGGAAATTCAAAGACGAGAGCGTTTTCAAAGAATATTTCAAATTCTCTTGATTGATATGGCACAGTAAATTTGTTGCGGGTATTTTGTTTTTTTATCTCTTTGACGTTATACTTTACTCATGGAACTTCTCTCACGCGATATACATATAAATCTTAACACTGGCACCATAGTAAGATTTTTCCTGATTGCTTTGTTATTGGCCGCATTGTATTACCTGTCAGATGTTTTGTTAGTGGTTATTGCCGCTATCGTTTTGGCTTCAGCTATCGAACCTGTTATACGCAGATTGAGGCGTTACAAAGTTCACCGCATCATCAGTGTGGTTCTGATATACATTATTATTGCAGCTATTATTGCTGGAATATTCGTATTTTTTCTGCCCATGGTTGCCAATGATATGAGTGATTTCTTGAATTCACTACCAGCCAATATTTCTCTTGAGGATCTATGGAGCCCGATTCGTGATATTGGACTTAGTTTGAATTCCTCAGCGTCTTCTTCACTTGCTCAACACTCTCTGTCAGTGGCCGAATACGTAAAAGGCATCCAAACATTGTTAGTTGGTACCAGCTCCAGCGCATTCGCAACCGCCAGCATCATATTTGGAGGCTTTCTGTCATTTATATTGATCATCGTACTCTCATTCTATTTGGCAGTTCAAGAAGAAGGTGTAGGTGATTTTTTGCGAATTATTACTCCGGTCAAGCATCACGATTACATTATAGATCTGTGGAAGCGTTCTCAACGCAAGATTGGCCTATGGCTACAGGGACAAATTTTGTTGGG
>JBDKJM010000074.1:0-5054 GCA_039796555.1 Candidatus Parcubacteria bacterium
CAACCTAATCGCATAGACAGATTAAACGAAGACAAGCCCCGGGTACTCCGTGGGCTTATAACACTCCAGTCTTCTAATTCAAATGGAAATTAATGGGTATCGTCATCGTGATGCGTTCAGGTTTTCCATTACGTCGAGCTGGTGCAAATCGCTTTAAATTCCTAACAACCCGAACAGCTTCCTCTTCCAGATTTTTGCTTCCTGAAACGCCTCGCACAACTTTTACATCACTTACAGCGCCATTTTCCTCCACGACAAACTGGACGTAGACTTTCCCCTGAATTCCATTCTTCCGTTCCATTTCTGGATACTCCATCTCACTATGAATATCCGCCATTAAAGCCGATTCCCCCCCAGGGTATACAGGCATTTCATGAGCATTGTCCAATGGTTCTTGCCGCTGAGGTCCATCAATCCTATACGGGCTGTGATCAACTCTTGTCAATGGCTTGAGCAGATATGCCAAAAGGATTATGCCAAGAACAATAGCAACCGCAATACCTATAGCTTTCATACATCAAAAATACAGGGTCCAACAAAAAATATCATGACTTCCTATTCTCAAACTGTTAGGTTCTATAAAAAAAGGTAATACGCAAGGAAATCAAAAATTCAAAACATGTTTTCGGATACTGGTTTAGGTCCTTTCACTCAGCGATCTCATAAGAATGCGCATCTTTCAGGAAAACCACCGGATGTATAAGACGCAAAAAAGGCCTCCATTGAGGCCTTTTTTAATGTGTTCTATTGATTATTTCAATTGGAAATTCACCGGTACAGTCATGGTGAGGCGGACCTCTTTACCATTTTGACGAGCAGCCTTGAATTTTTTCAATTTCTTTACTGCCTTTTCGGCCTCTGTACTCAAGTTCTTACCTCCTGTAACTCCGCGTACAACCTTGACATTGGTAACGGAACCATCTTTCTCAACAACGAACTGAACGTACACTTTACCTTGAATACCATTCTCCTTTTCCATTTCTGGATACTCAATATTACCTTGAATGTCAGCTTGCATAGCAGCTTCACCCCCAGGGTAAACAGGCATTTCGGCAGCATAGGTAACAGGCTCTTCTGGCTTCTCCTCTTGCTTTACTTCTTCTTTGAAAACAGGAGCTGGGCCCATTGGACCATCTTCACCATCCTGATCCTTTTCACCTACGTTTTCATCCTTTACCTCATCCTGAGATGGCGGTGGATCTTCAACTTTAGCTTCCACAACCTCAATCTCAGTAAACTTGATTTGTTTCACTGTTGGTGGCGGTGGTGGCGGTGGTGGTGGCGGTGGTGGCGGTGGTGGAGCATCGTCAGCCTTTGGTGGTTCGATCATTTCCACAATCTTTTCCGTAGGCAGCTCCTCAACCACTTCGTTGTGCTCACCAAAATATACTGGAGCACCGAAGCCAACACCAGCAATGAAAACAGTTGCTGCCAAGGCAACAGCCAAATTCACTCCGTGCGCTTTACGTATTTTGTACGCGCCATACTCCTTCAATTTGTCTTGAAAAACCAGAGCATTCCGGTTTTGACTCAAAACATTGTTCCAGCCCAAATCGATACTGACCACAGTGATCAGGGCGGCAATGATGATAAAGGTTAATACTATTGACATCCTCTTAATTTTTTATGTGTTTCGAACCTTGGTACAGGTAGTCAGCCTAATGGTTCAACAATAAATCACTTTTTTTACAACCCCAATTCAGCGGTTCGTTGTCTAACTGCAATCGCTTCACTCTCGGCCATGTCTTGAATGGCACGTTTGCGCACGTTGCAGATCTCTAATTCGTCCACTGCATTGATTACATTCTTGTACTTTGTAGTCTTGATCGTTTTCACAATCACGAAAGGTGCTTCATCAGCGCCAGTGATTTTACCAAATTCTTCTTGATACTCTTCCTTCGACATTTCCTTGTTATTGAATCGGGTCTTCAAATCATTCACCGCAGTGATGATTGAACGATTGCGCTCCAACAACATTTTACGGATACCGTCTTTCGAAAAATCCGTCAACTCCAACACTGTTGAGTCAGGCTTAAAGAAACCTTTATAATAATAAACCTCATTCTCCTTCTCTCCCAATAGGATCGTTGTAGCAAGGTCCTTATTCAACAAAGTTTTTTCATCCTTTTTATCAGCCTCCTTAGGATAGATGATCTCCATAGCCTTAGGCTTGGAAAGCGTTGCCGCCAATACGAAGAAAGTAAGAAGAAGGAAAGCCAAGTCAACCATGGGTGTCATGTCGATTCGGGCCGATCCTTTTTTCGCGGTTTTTTTGCCGTGTTTACCACCGCCACCACCGCCATCTACTATTTCTGCCATGTTTTTGTAATGCTAAAAATACGTTTGTTTTCTAAGATACTATTGCTGATCACCATTCACTTTTGCATCAGGAGCATCTGAACCTTTCAGGTTGGTCACCATATTGAATTGGTAGATTCGGTTATCGCGGAACGTATCTACAACCTTCTTCACTTTGGCGTATTCAGTTTCAGCATCCGCTTTGATCGCGTAGCTCAAACCATTCTTTTTGTCTTTCAAATCGTCTTCTGTCAGGCCCAATTCGTTGGCATCGTCCAAGAAGCCTTGGTAGCCGTCAAGAATCCAGGCTGCGAGTTGGTTGTCCAACGAATCCACAGGAATTCCTTTGGATTGTTTGTCCATGACCTCCTTCAAGTCGTTATCGGCACTGAGGTATTTCGGCAAATTCCCAACAGATTGACCAAATGTTCCCATATTGATGAAGTTATCGATTTGGGTTTGGTTAAGTTCGAGGGTAGGATAACGCTGTCTCATGTGATTCAACGTGTACTCTCTTATTTTTTTACCTGAAATATCAAAGAACACTCGGCCATCTCTATCGATGGTTACCAACATTACCTTTTCAGGAAGTTGGATCTCCGAAGTCGCGCTTGGTGGCTCCGCCTCAACGGGCTCCATATTGCGAAATTTAGCCGTTAACATGAAGAACGTCACCAACAAGAAGGCAAGGTCAACCATGGGCGTCATGTCCAGGCTGGGTGCACTTTTGGGTACTTTAATTTTTGGCATCGTTCTGTTGCTTTAAATGATTTACTTACGTAATGGAATGCGAGCCAGCAATTAGTGCTTAGCGGCAAAAGTTTGTGCAACAGAGAAACCTGCTTCGTCGATACCGTAAGTCAACTGATCAATACGGTTGCTGAAGAAGTTGAACAACAAAATCGCGATAGCAGAAGCCAAGATTCCGAGGAATGTATTTACAAGTGCCTCAGAGATACCGATAGAAAGCTGAGCTGGATCTGGAACACCGGCAGACATCGCCTGGAACGACTTGATCATACCGGATACCGTACCCAAAAGACCGATCAATACCCCCAAAGATGCGCATGTAGAAAGAACCACCAAGTTTTTAGATAGCATAGGCAATTCCAATGATGTTGCTTCTTCCAACTCTTGCTTGAGTGCAGTAACCTTAGATTCTTTGTCCATATTTGGCTCGTTAGAAAGCGCTTTGTATTTTTCCAAACCAGCGCGCATTACAGCACCAACAGAACCTTTTTGTTTGTTACAAGCTGCGATTGCATCATCAATTTTACCGTTGTTGAGCAAATGACGCACATTGTGGATGAATTTATCTACGCTACCATTACCTCTTGACTGGATCAAGCTGATCAAACGCTCAAAGAAGAAAGTAATAACGATAATGTTCACTGCAATAAGACAAGGTACGATGTAACCACCTTTGTAAACGGTACCCATCAAGTTATGTGGATGGCCCAAAACAGGATCATTTCCTTCGAAGTTAGATGGATTTCCCAACGCATACATGTAAATCAATACGCCAACTACCAAAGCTACAGGTATAGCGATGTAAGGGAAGATAGAGGTAAAATTGAGGCCTCCAGACTTTTTACTACTCATAATAAAAAATTTTTAACGGTTTATGTAATTGATAAAAATTGCTGTGTTCGAATGCTTCGCAAGTTTGACCCTACGAATGGGCGCCAAACATACTACAACTTCGTCAAAGATCACATGAATGGTATGTGGTCTTTTTTTAAAATTTTCGGTTTGAACCCTTGAAACGTCTACGACTGCACTAAATTACGTTTCAAGAGGGGCGACGGCCTCTTTTCCATCAGAAAAAAATGGCTAATTTTTCAGTTCCAATCGCCAAAACTCCCAATAACCTACTAAAAGTGGGCTGTTTACAAGATTTGGCACAATCGCTATCAGGTAGTGCTTAAAATGGTACTTTGTGCACATGGTAAGTTATCTCGATCTATTTCTGCTCCTCCCCATAGGATTGGCTATTTGGCGCGGATGGAAAAATGGTTTTGTCATGGAGATTTTTTCCGCATTGGCACTTTTCGTTGGCCTCTATGCGGCGGTGCGTCTAAGTGACTGGATGGCCGGAACTCTTCGCGATTCTGCCGAAATGGAAGGGGACCATGTTCCAATCACCTCATTTGTGGTGGTCTTCCTTATCGTCTGTGTTGGAATTTTCTTTTTAGGAAAGCTCATCACTAAGCACGTCAGTAATGGCGGAGCAGAACGTTGGAACCAAATTGGTGGTGCATTTTTCTCACTGACAAAAACTATTCTCTTCCTTAGTGTGGTATTTATCCTCTTCAATATTGCTGACAGTAAATACCACATTCTTTCGGATCAGCAGAAATCGAAATCCTACTTGTATCAACCTATCTACAATTTCGGAGTGCACGTCATCCCAACCTTGGAGGAAAGTACGTTTTATCGTCATCTGCGCAACGATCAATTAGCTCCTTTACTCAGCACTCCTGCTCATACACCGGAAGAAAAAGAATCATCTTCGCCTGAGAATAATAAATCGAAAAAGAAAAAAGACACTGCCCAGAAATCGCAATAAGTAGGGGCTTCTGAAAAAGTCAAAGACCAAAATTCTTCAAGACAATGAAGCGCCGATGTATACGAACACTTCAAGCGCCATTGGTGAAGAGGAATGAAGGCATTTGGCTAGTCTTGGAAAATCAATCGTTTTGGGTATTCCCCGGGAGGACAGGAATGCATTGAAAATACTCCGGGGGCTAAAAATC
>JBDKJM010000075.1:0-5389 GCA_039796555.1 Candidatus Parcubacteria bacterium
ATAACCCGCAGCTGCTTTTGATCTGATGAAGTCACATACGCAATGCCATCTCTAACAAAAATGCTGTTTACTTTGCTACCTATTTCCAAACTGCCGACTCTTACTGGACTTGTGGGGTTACTAACATCTATAACACTGAACTCTTCTCCATCCCATTTTTCTGTTCCTAAGTACACATAGTTATTGTCATAGAAAATGGCGCTTCCCAGTGAAGGTGTGGCCGTGGCATACGGTAGTGGTAATTTGTAACTGGACTCTACGAGCATGCCACCTAAGTAGGATATTTTAATTACCTGCAACTGTGCTGTCCTACTAGTCATGGCGGCGAAAATTCTATTACCCGCAAGAGCTATGCCCGACAAACCTGGACCAGTATCCACATCAAAATTTAGATCAACATTTGCTGGATCATGGATATCGGCCATGATGATGTCAGGATCTGATGAGTTTGAGGAATCAGTGGAAATATAGGCGTGACTATTACGTACTTCTAGATCAGTCAATGGAATGAAAGAACTAATTGGCAATGAAATCGGGGTAATTATAGGCGAAAGCCCCTGTGGATTCGGTGGAGAATTTGATTCAGCGGTTTGCGTAGTACTTGTTGCAGAATTTACGGTATTTAGATTTAGAGCATGTTGATATCCATAAGACCCGAGAACATTTTTATTTGAAAAACCAACTGAACACAGAGGTGTACCTTCATAATTACCTGGAACAATTAGCGGATAAGCACGAACGGCATTGAATACGAGTGGTGAATTTACAGCGTCTTGAATTTTAATATCTGTTTGTATCCGGTCATTGCCATACCAGTGAGCATAAGCACTAATGGTTGTAGTCGAATATTTCCAACCGTCACTGTTTACAGTAATGGATCGTGATTCATAAGGGGTCATGCCTTCAAAATCAGCCGCATGAGCATTGTAAATATCCATCAATTTGTTATGTTCTTTGGTGTACTCAAAAAGATCTCGCGAATTTGCAAATGATTGAACAAAAAGCACAATGAATAGCACTGCGAGCGACATAGCTAGTAAAACATCTGCCAAAATTAACCCCTTTTCAGTTTTAATGTTGTAAGACCCTCGAAATATCATATATTGGCATCATTATTGATAATGCAATCCCACCAACCACACAGCCCATGCCAGCCATCATCACTGGTTCTATAAGCGATGTTATACGTTTCAATGAATATTCCATATCTCTATCAATAATTGATGCAACACGGATAAGTGACTGGCCTAGAGATCCTGAAGCTTCTCCCGCGATAAGTAGTGGCGCAACATAATTTGGAATTCTTTTTGTTTTATTCATAAAAATTTGACCGAGTGATATCCCCTTTCGGATCTGCGGCTGTTGGTCCAACAAGAATTTAGATAGCGGCAACAATGATACTGTACCGGCCGTACTAACAACTGATTGACTGATTTGAATACCGGAATCTACAAGCGCCCCACATGATTGAAGAAATAATGAGAGTGAGTAATTGTATATTAGTGGACCAATTATAGGCACTCGAATAAATACGGCGTGACTAAAAGCTCTGAATTTTCTCGATTTCTTATATGCAAAAATTAGTAGACCGGCTATCAATGTGATAGCAGCAAAAATTTGTAGTCCATATGCAATAATGTTCTCTGATACAGACATTACGAATCTTGTGAGAAGTGGTAATTGGACATGCAGACTTTTGAGCATAGGGATGATTTGTGGCATGACACCCCTTACTAGACCAAATGTTAGGAGCAAAGAAAATATTCCGATAATTATTGGGTATGCCAAGGCAGACAGGCATTTTTTGGTTAATTCGTCTCCCCTTTCCAAAAGTTTTCTTGACGTACCTAGTGCACGAGCAAGTTCGCCCGATGATTCACCATGTTCTACTAGACCAGATAATGTTTTTGATATTCCGATATTTGCTACTAATGCTTTGGATAGAAGTGTGCCAGAGATTACTTGTGAGCGTATGTTTTCAACTGAAATTTTTTGGCGCTTCGATATTCCCTGACTGGCAATAGAAAGTGTTTTGTCAATTGTGAGTCCAGATGAAATGTACAGCTCCAGCCGTTCAAGCAAGAGTATTGTGTCACGATTTTTCCATTTTCTTTGTTTAAACATATATTCGGTAATTTATATTGATAATTTGCTCAAACTACTCATACATAACTCTTGTCACCTCTTCCTTGGTGGTAATTCCCCATTCAACTTTCTCATATCCATCGTCACTCATCGGACGAAATCCTTGTGCACGTGCTTGTGCCAAGCATGATGAAGCGCTTTCCTTTTTTGAAATGCAGTTTTGGAGAGAAGAATCAACTTCGCATACTTCAGCTATAACTGAACGACCGATGTAGCCACTATTTCTACATGCTTCACACCCAACAGAAAAACAATCATGGCACATGGCTCGAACCAGGCGCTGTGCGATAATCATCTTGAGTGTAGAGGCTAGTAAATAGTGATCTATGCCCATATCTATGAGACGTGGTATGGCCTCTAGAGCAGAGTTGGTGTGCAATGTTGATAGAACAAGGTGACCAGTAAGTGCGGTGTGTATAGCCACGCGAGCTGTTTCTGAATCACGAATTTCACCAACCATGATCACATCTGGATCTTGGCGTAAGGCTGACCTTAAACCATTGGCAAAAGTTACTCCGTGAGTGTGTCGAATATGAACCTGACGAACTAGTGGAATTTCGTATTCTATAGGATCTTCAAGTGTAATAATAGACAACGGTTCACGAGCTTTGATGGATAGACAGGTATGCAGTGTGGTTGTTTTACCTGAACCTGTGGGTCCAGTTACGAGAATAAGTCCCGATGTTCTTTTCAGGGCAGAATCAATGGATCGAACATGGTCTGGTGTAAATCCAAGTTTTGCAAATGAAATATCGCCGGAAACACGAACAGAAAGAATTCTCATTACGGCATTTTCTCCATGGTATGTAGGCATAAATGAGATCCGAATATGAAATGGCTGTCCATCAATGTCTGCTTTCCAGCGTCCATCTTGCGGAATAGCGTGAATATCTGTCCTAACACCAGCTAAAATCTTCATTCTGGCAATCATCTCCTCATGAATACGTTTGGGGATGATTCCTGCATGTTCGATCTGACCATCTATACGAAGTCTGACTACTGTATCAGTTTCCTGCGGGTCGTAATGAATGTCTGATGCACGCATGTTTACGGCGTGAACAAGTATCTCGTCCAAGGCTTCTACTGCTGTAGGAGAATTACTTTGGAATGGTTTGGCAATTTTTTTGTCCAAGCTATTTTGTGTAGTCATGACTAAATGGTATCAAAACGAAATGAAGAAACAGTGAAGAAACGATAAAGAAATCGTGGAGATTTGCGAGATACTCATATATGTGTTAATCTATTCCTCGGCCATAGCTCCTTCAAAAACTTTATTTGTGGGAATTTTGGCTTAAGACAACAACAATCGAAACACAAAAAAACGAATGGCACGAAAAATACTCGGGGTACTCGCAACTGGTCCGTCTGGAAACGGAAAAACAACATTCTTTGAACTGCTCAAAGGTCTAGTGCGTCCCAAACATGGTGAGCACATCGTGGGCAATATTGACATGAGCTCAATCCTCATACGGTGGGGTATGAACCAAACCAGCGCACTTGGCGATGAGCTCCGGGCTCATTACCACCTCATCGAAGAAGGCAGACTCATCCCAGACTGCCTGGTAGTCAAAACTTTCAAAGCCTGGTATGCCGAAGTCACGATGGAGTCTGACCTTCAAGTGCTCCTTTTGTCTGGTGCCCCCAGGAGCGTTGAGCAGTTGACCATAATGGACTCATTCGTAAATGCTATGGCCATCAGCATTAACGCCACTCGTGAGCAGTCGAATGCCTCAATTTTGGAACGGATTCGTCGCTCAGGCAGAAAGCTGCGGGTCGACGATGTCGGTGGGAAAGTCGTCGCCGATGAGCGTTGGTCTGAGTACCAACTTCACACAATTCCGGCCATCGGTAAACTGAACGGCAACGGACTTCATCTCGATCGCTCCGAACCACTGACCGCACGTCTCCGAAAAACTTTGGAGCACATGCAGGCTCGGAGCGGCCCCATTCCCCTATCAATGATTCAAACTGGCCTCAACCGCCTAGATGCGCCAGAGCATCCCATCCACAAACGGATTTACGCTGTAGAGCATCCGGTTTTCGCCAAGGACTAAAGGCTCTTCGAACAGGCTTCTTCACCCCTAACAGGACATCAACTGTTAGGGTATTTTTTTGCCAATTTTGACAAAATGTATCAAGTAATGTAAACTTTGAGCTCATTCCAAAAGCCTATGGACATTCGCAACATTGCAATTATCGCCCACGTTGACCACGGTAAAACCACACTCACGGACGCCATAATGACGCAGTGTGGCCACGGAGATGAGGGAACCATGGACTCAAACGCACTAGAACAAGAGCGCGGTATTACTATTTATGCCAAGAATACATCCATAAGTTACAAGGGTACAAAGATAAATATTGTTGATACTCCAGGACACGCAGACTTTGGTTCAGAGGTAGAACGTGTGCTTCGCTCTATTGACACAGTTCTACTAGTAGTTGACGCACAAGAAGGGCCTATGCCCCAAACTCGTTTCGTTCTGAAAAAATCCTTGGAACTGGGTCTCAAACCAATAGTTGTTTTGAACAAGATTGATAAGCCAGCGGCTAATCCAACTCGTGCACATGATGAGGCTCTAGAACTTTTTATGGAGCTAGGTGCCAATGATGCACAACTCAACTTCCCTACTATATATGCCATTGGAAGACAGGGTGTGGCTATGAAAAATTTGTCTGATGAGAAAAAGGATCTGACTCCTCTACTAGATATGATCATAGAGCATGTTCCACCTGCAAATGCCAAGAAAAATACCAGCGACCTACTCACTGCTCAAGTTTTCAATCTTGGTTATGATAATTTTCTTGGTCGTCTAGCTGTTTGTCGTATTTACAGTGGCACCATCAAAGATGGTCAGAATATTTGGGTAAAGGATGTAAACGGAAAAACATTTACTGGAAAAATAACAAAGCTTTTCACTTTTGACGGCAAGAAGCGTATTGAGGTCAAGGATGCAGAGTCAGGTGACATTATTACCGTTGCCGGAATACCTGATATATATATTGGTGAGACTATTACGGATAATGAATCAACACCGGCATTGCCAGCAATTAACGTTGACGAGCCAACTATTTCTCTACAATTTTTAGTTAATAATTCCCCTTTCGCAGGTCGTGAAGGTACATTTGTCACAGGTAGACAGATTCGTGAAAGACTGGAACGTGAACTCGAAACAAACGTCGGACTCAAGGTAGATTTTGATCAGAAAACTGAACCAGGAAAAACTGGTGACCAGGGTTCATT
>JBDKJM010000076.1:0-7438 GCA_039796555.1 Candidatus Parcubacteria bacterium
TTTTTGATTCTGTTAATGATCTGATCCTTGATTTCTGGAGCAACTGTTTGTTTTTTCATGTTCTTGTATATTAGGTTAGTAATTATACAAGATTGGTGTTCAAAATTTGGGGGGAGGGCCATTATGCAATAATATTTCTAGCCAAACCACTATAGCGGTCAGCAAGACCTTCGTAGATAAGCATTTTTAATGGCTCGTAATCCCACTGCTTATCTATCTGTTTTAGAGCATCCAAATACCGATTTTTGTTCTCACGTTCTATTTTTATAGAAATACCCACAAGACCATATCGCTCAAGAATGAGATTTGCAGCTAGTCTCGCCGTTCTACCGTTGCCTTCACGGAAAGGATGAACATGCGTGATTTTGTGATGTATCCATGTAGTCGTTTCTACCACAGCATCAAGCTGTTTCATTTGATCTTCAGTGGGTTCAGTGTTTTCCATAAATAAACCTTCAAGGGTTTTGAGACTAGATAGTCGCTTTATAAACTCAGTGTTCGCCTCATTCATGGACTTTGAGACTTCAGAGTGATGAGGTGGCAAATGAGATGAGTCAGTGATTTTCAAGTTTTCCGCTCGCCACTTCCCAGCAATTTCAGGCCAAGCATCTTTGAAAATAACTTCATGGATTTTCTGGATAGTACTAACGTCTATAGCGTCTTTGGAATGGGCATATTTTCTAACAAAACGAGAGGCTCGGATTACACCGATTGCCTCCCGTTTCTGTAGCTCTGCCTCATCACCAGGTCGTGTTGCCATGAGGTTATGCCTTTACGCTTTCTGCGAGCTTTTCAAATTCTCCACGGTCAATCTTGCTTCCTTCCAAAGCACTAGAGTAGTAAGCATGTTCAACATCCAAGGCAGTTTCTACCTTGCGTTTTTCTTGTAGACTCATGCGAATAAGCGCCTTTTGAGCGTCTCGGCCAGAGAGTATTACTTTGTTGATGAGAGTGTTTTTCATGGCGTTCACTATTACACTCAGTATAGACGAAAAGAGCTATTTGTCAATTACATGTTTTTTGTGGTCTTTGATATACTATTGGTATCGAAAAGGGTGCCAAACGGTTAACTACCTAAGGATCACCCTTTTCTTTTTACTTACAGATTTGAAGAATTATTTGGATTATTCCGACCACAGCTCCGATAATGATAGCTGCGATTGCTATTCTCTCTGCACGTCTGTCAGTCTTCTCCGCTTCTTTTAGGTTTAAGTATTCAGTACCCCTTTTCAATCAGTCTATGTTTCTTCTCCCTCTTCCACCCCTTTATTTCAATCTCACGCCTACGAGCTTCTTTTAAGGTGTTAAAAGTTTCCGAATATAGTAATGAAACTGGGCGACGAAGTTTTGTGTAATGTGCGCCAAATTTCGAATTGTTGTGTTGGTATATTCTGCGCTCTAAATTGTTGGTACATCCAACGTATAAAGTATCGTCATTACATTTTAATATATAGACAAAAAACATAATTCTCACCTCACTACGCTCATTGCCTCCAACTCACTATAGTACTCGAGTGGGCCGAAGGCCCTGAGACTCGCGAAGCGAGTCGAAGGGCTGCGGGACTTGGATTCGAACCAAGATAACAAGCTTCAAAGGCTCGTGTCCTACCATTAGACGATCCCGCAAAATTGTAAAGTTACATAACTAACGACGAGCCACCTACACTCTCGAAATCATATCTTGACTTGACGGAGCCTTGGCGAAGTCAGTTTTCTTGGTTCGCCGAAGCTCCTATGAAATAAGGAGTGAAGGCGACCCGCAAATCTTTACTACCGCAAGCTCCAGCGGTAATACCTCTATTCTTGCTCTGCTTACTGCATCCGTAGCTTCCAAGAGTACAATAAGTGCCGCTGGTGTCAATGCCTTCTTCCCTGCTTCCTTTTCTATGAACACCCAGTCGTCATCTGACACCCTTTCCTTGACTGTGACTTTCGATGAACCAGAGTGCTGAACAAGCAGAATGAACCTCATTTTCTCTAGTACCAAGGTCGAAAATATCGCCATGGAAACTCCAGCTTTATCTGTGTCAGAAAGTGCCTTGAGTGCCTGATCCTCATCTTTCACAAGAAGCGCCTCTATAAAAGAATTGACTAGGCCAGCCCTCGGCGCACCAGTAATGGCTTCAACTTCTTCACGAGACAGCTTCTTGTCAGCTGAAGACGAAATAACTTTCTCGAGCATTCCCAGAGCATCGCGAAATGATCCATCACCAAGCAAAGCAATCAGGTCAGAGGCACCGGCGTCCAATTCATAGTCCTCTTTTTTGGCAACAGCAACTACATGTTTACGAATAATCTCACGCGAAGGTTTCCTGAAAGAAAATGTTTGGCAGCGTGAAATAATGGTATCTGGAACCTTGTCCAATTCTGTAGTAGCCAGAACAAAGACAACGTGCTGGGGTGGCTCTTCTAGAGTTTTCAAGAGCGCATTCCAAGCGTCTTTGGAAAGCATGTGAACTTCGTCTATTATATACACCTTAAATGGGCTAGAAAAAGGCAGAACTGAAACATGTTCTCGCAACTCACGAATATCATCGATACCACGATTGGAGGCGGCATCTATTTCATAAACATCCTCGTCAGCAGTCTTGAGGTCTTTGGCAAGAATTCGTGCCACGCTGGTCTTGCCTGTACCACGCGATCCAGAAAATAGATAGGCGTGTGCAGGCCTACCCTGCGCAACACTATCTTTAAGAGCAGAGACAACGTGATCTTGGCCTATGACTTCAGACCACTTGCTCGGACGATATGTGCGGTAGAGGACGGGCATGGGGTTAGTTTAGCATAGAATTATGTACTAAGAATTTCGAATTTCGGATTTCCCACCATCTCCTCCACCTCCTTGGCATTCATCGCTCCTTCCATCAATTTCACCCGCAACTCCTTGGCTCCATCCCAACCAGATACATAGGCCTTAAAATGTTTCTTCATAACTGCAAAATTTTTAATGCGTTCCTTACCACAAAAAGTTTTCTCAAAAAGTTTGCTGTGCTCAACCATTATTTTCAAACGTTCTTTTGGTGTTTTGGCCTTGGCATCAAGATTACCAACCCTAGTTCTGCCTAACTTTTCAAATAACCAAGGTGTGCCAAAAATTCCTGTGCCGATCATCACGCCATCATTGCCATATTTTTTCATCTTTGATAAACCATCATTCAGTGATTTCACATCGCCATTGCCGATAATCAAAGTTTCCGGACTTATATCATTTCTTAGTTTTACAATTTCAGGCATCAGTTCCCAGTGTGCAGGAACGTCTGACATCTCTTTTCTAGTACGCAGATGTATGGTCAGCGCAGGAAGTTTCTGCATCAAAAGTAACCTGATCCAATCCATGTCTACAGCGTTGTACCCAATGCGAGTCTTAACAGAAACATAAGCTCTCGCAAATCCCTCATCATGTCCCCCTCTCTCCATCTTATCTCTCAATCTTTTCTCTTTGTTCTTTAATCTTTGCTCTTTTTCCTTTCCTCTTTGCCCTCCCTCCTCCCACCCCCTTCTCGCCGCTCTAATTATTTCAACCGCGTTTTCCGGATTTCTTATGAGATCCGCCCCTCCTCCTTGTTTCTCAACTGCTCGATCGGGACAACCCATATTTATATCTAGACCATCGAATCCCAATTCAGCACAAAGTTTTGCCGCTTTTCTCATGACATCAGGATGACCAGTAAAAAGTTGGACAACTATCGGTCTTTCTTTTTCTGAAAATTTCAAATCAAATAATAATTTTCCTTTACCTTGAGAACATAGACCATCGGCCGAGACGAATTCTGTCCACATCACATCTGGCTTCCCATATTTGGCAATGATTGAACGGAAGACAAAATCAGTAACATTTGCCATGGGCGCAAGTACAAAAAATGGCTTGGGTAAAGTTGCCCAAAAAGATGTTTTCGCTGAATTTGCCTGAATCTTTGCCATGAGAAATCAGTTTACGCGAAAGCTGCTAGTCTGCCAAGTATATGAACTATTCTATTTTGGATGCGAAATTCCTAATACAAAAGAGGCTTTTCTGCCAACCTTGCCTGTATGACAGAAATGAAAGCTGGCGAATCGAAATATTTTGCTAACTCTGATTTCCAATCGGCCTTACTAATATCAACATTTGGTATGACTCCTCTACCTTCAATAGGTTGATTGTCATCACCCAGAGTTATGTTATTTACCAGAAATAGAGAATATTTCTGCGCTGGGTCAACTGAAACATCCAATGGGTAAGTATTCTCAATAGTACCCCAGCCAGCTGTAGCCGTGCCGACGACGCGTGCAATATTGAGGCGCTTGAGAATAGCCGCGGTTAACTCTGCAGTTGACTGTGTTCTATTATCAACCAATATGACCACGTCCTTGAAACGCTCCAAATCTTTGTACTTCTTCAAGTAGGTTCTTTGCGGCCTGTAATCCTCCTTACTAAACAGATCATAAGCATACTGTCTGTCTCCAATAAATAAACCAGGTAAGGCATTGGCAAAGGCTAGATCCCCACCAATATTGCCACGAAAATCAATGATCAGACTATTCAGACTTTTTGTGGTCGAGGCTTCGTCCACGGCTCTGACAAACTCTTGCAAAGTAGTAGGAGAAATTTTTTTGATGTTCAAGTAAAGAGTTTTACCGAAAATGTGACTGAATCCGGTGGGCTCGATCTTAACCTCATCATATAGAGCCTTGGTAGATTCATTTGTCAGAACTTTCTTGGCATAAGTTATTTTTTGCAGTTCAGCTTTGGCTTGAGTAGAAGTAGCTTGAGATAGAGTCGCGGCCTTCTCTTTGAATGCTGTGTCAATCTGTTTGGTGTCTGCACCTTTTTGGACACCCAAATCTTTGTACAAATCCTTACCAGTATCTATATTACTTACCTCCCGTCGAAGAGCCACCTCCTGCTGTGCTGAAAGTAGATTGTTACGCCCTACTGGCAAAAGATTATATGTCAAAACCAAAACAGTTTGGATTGATAGTTGTTTTTTCTGCTCGGTACTAGTTGCTTTGTCGAGTGCCGCAGTAATCATCTGCAATGCACCGTCTCGATCATGAGCTTCGCTAACTTGATCAGAGTTTGATGCTTTTTTCAGAGATAGCCGCAGAAGTTCAGGTAGTTCCATTGCATTGTGTGCTTTGTAATCTCCAACTTTCATCCAATAATTTTCAGAGATTTTGTCATACGCATCCATGACAAAATGTACGTATACATCCTTCTCAATTGCTTTTGCACTTGAGTTGTTATCAACGGATTTATCAGAGCCAGAGTAATATGAAAAATAATAAACACTGCCCGCCACAACCACCAACACACAGATCCCGGTAATAATCCACGTCCTACGGCTTATTTTTTTAAGAAAATTGAACACGCTACATTTTAACATGAGTTACTTATTTCTTGCTATCAAATTCTGACTTATTCTCTAACCTTTGATAATAGCTTGACCACATCACCATCCCTGTTTGAACTTCCCAAAACTACAATGGCGTAAACATTTTTATTTTTCCCAAGATTAAACAAAGCCACACCAGTCCTATTGGCTTCAGTGGTATAGCCATTTTTGCCGCCAAGATAGTTTGACCAGCTCAAAAAATGAGTTGGGTTGATCCAGGTATGTGAACGTATAGTTTTAGATTTGAGAGCAGTAATGTCAATGATTTCGGGATCGTGTTCACGTATCCAATCTATGATAATAGCAAGGTCTGTAACTGTAGAAACGTTCTGTGGTGACAGGCCTGAAGCATCTGCAAAATATGTTCGATATGCTCCGATCGACTGTGCCCAGTCATTCATGGCTTTGATAAATTTTGTACGACCATATGCCAATGCCAGAGCTTCAGCTGAGTCGTTAGAAGAAACCATGAGTAGTGGGTAATAAAGATCGGAAGCTTTAAATGTTTCTCCCACTTGGAATCCGGCAGTATTTCCATATGTAGACATGACTTTCTTCCCTACTGTGATACGCTCATCCTTATCTATAAGTTTTCGCGCCACAACAGCTGTGGCTAGTTTGGTCAGTGAGGCCATGGGTAATAATTTCTCCGGATTCAATTTGATAGTAATCTGATTTTTTGTGAGATTTTTCATTAGATAAGCAGTAGAAGTGATGCGACCGTTATCAGATGTGGTTTCCTCTGGAAGTGCCGCATTGATGAGATCTTCTTCCTCACTGGCACTGTAACGGATGGTTCTTTTGCCGCCAGAAATAGACGTTCCATCTTCAGGCGCAGCCACAAAAGCCGCCGTCATATTGGAAAATGAGAAGCCGGATATTCCTGCCAACTGCGGCTTGAGTGCCCTCCAGCCAAGACCCGCAACATAGGCCAGACCGATGCCTAGAAGGACTGCACCAAGACCGCCAAAAACTACGGTGAAAAACTGTTTCATTGGTTGTCCTAGTATACTACAGGAATCACAGAGAGGAAGGCTGGTTTTAATTGTGACTATCTGCTTTTCCTGAAAAACACATTGTCGCCATACCTAACGTCAATATAGTCAAACTCTAGAATTTCCTTGTTAGTCCTTGCGACACTAAGGCTATGTGACCAAAATGAAATAAGATTTGAGAATTGTTCAGTTGTTGATGACACAGTATTGAAATAAATAACAGCCGTGCTCGAACTCATGCCTGGATTGCGCACATACCATTCGTACTCGCCACCACCTTTTATAAGAGCGGCGTCCGTTTTGATACTATTTGCCTCCAATCCATCATAAATTTTTTGTATGCTTTGAAACTCTGCCGTCGAAGTTGCGTACATGCCCACCACGCCAGTTGTTGATGCCAAATCCGCTGGACCAGCTAAATCAGGAACGTAGTACCTATGATATACCCTACTGGAAAATGATGGGGCTTTTTTGAAAATAAAACCAGAAGCATCGACAAAATAACAATCACCCGAATCATCTAGCATCAATTCATTACCGTTAAAGTCCGGCAAAGTCGTGCAAATCAGAGCCGCGGGCGTCTTCTCAACTATACTTACAGTCAGTGTATGCCTGTCGCTCCTAGTCACATCAACAGAACTGACTTCGGTATTGAATGTCTTTATGGTTTCTATGATGGCTCCGTGGGGGTATAGGAAATCATTGGCTCGAGAAAAAAGTCCGAGGTACTTGCCCTGAAGTTTTGTGAGCACCTGATCATGAATTATATTTATTTTACTCTGATCTGCGGCAGATACGACGACGTTGGTGATAGTGAAGAATTGTAATGTCGAGAGCAAAGAAAAAATGTAGACAGATACAGCAATTACACATATAGCGCCGATCGCCACAACCACTCTGCGTACTCGACGTTTGGTGCGAAAATTCTTTGACTGATATGATGAGCTACGCCGCATGGGATATATGCTAATTCTAGACAAATCCTAACGTGAGAATCCTTAATTCAAAGTTGTAGACTTGCATTTATTGCAGATAATTTGTCTATGATTTTTGAATTGTGATCTCATTTTT
>JBDKJM010000077.1:0-5906 GCA_039796555.1 Candidatus Parcubacteria bacterium
TTTTGTGTACCAATAAAACCACCACTAACATCACTGATCAGACGACCGTATATGGCGTCATATTTTGCACTTCCCTGATATGCAACGATTTTGAAGTCACTTACTGGATCACTGCGAGAAATATTATATTTTTGTCCAGGTTGATCAGCGATAATCGAAGCCGTAACTGTTCCTGGAACATTGACGCCTGACTTTGGTGCGTATCCTGGTATAACAACGGAACTAGCCAGACGATATATACGATCAGATCCATCTGTCATTCTAGTACCAGCAATCAGACGTTGCGATTGCGAAGTGTAGCTATTGTAGAGTGTAATAGTGCCTTTGGCAGAAGTGGAAATTTTTGACCCATCAGTGGCGGGAACTATAGCACTGGAGCCTCCTTTTACTGTAGCAAGTTCGTAAGTTAGGCCATTAGGGTTAGAGGCGTTTTGAGAAATATAGGTACTATTTACTGTGACAGGCACTACTTTTGACACTATAGTGAATGATGCATGTGAAAAAAACACGGAAGCCACGTATGCGACACCAGCCACAATAATGACAATACCCATCAGGACATAGAGCCATTTCCTTGGTCGGGATTTCTTCGATTTACGATGCGATACGGTGGTAACAGCACGCTTATGATCTTCAGTTGGTACTTCTTCATCCGCTTTAGAAATTTTTTTCCGATGTTCTAGCTCGCTACGACCAGAAGCTTCCTTCACAGTTAATTCTCTTCTTGATGAAGGACGCATATCACTCGGTTGCGCACGATTTTTGGTAGCCTCCTTTTCCTTAGGGGGCTGGATGGGGGCGGTAACCTTATTGCGTTCTACAGATATACCATGTAGTGGTATATCACGTATGGAGCGGTGACTGTTGGGCACTATATCTTGAACACGACGAGGCATATGCGGGAATTATAACACGAATTTATATTTATAGAGAGTGAATAGCGATAACGTAAAGACCAGTCAAGCGAAGCTGTTCAGCATTGCTGTCAAATTTAACAAACGGAATAATACTTTCCATGGTTAATATCTGAAGTTTATGATCTGGGTAAGCGGCATTAAAACTTTTGATAAAGAAATCTTCATGTGAGTGTGCCGAGATAATGATGTGTCGAGGCAATGAATCTAAAACGGAGCTAGTCATTAGAAGTTTACGCAACTCCCCTATCCAGCCATGTTCCATGTCAGAAATTATTGAGAGTTCTTTTTGCGCATGAGTGGCATCAAGTTGGCCTTTTTCTGATAGGGTCAAAGTTGATTCTGCTGATTGCTCATCTGTCTTAGTTTCTCTGGCTATGGTACGCATGATGCTGTGAGTGCCAAATGGATAAGAGCCGAAAAATATACAGGAATTGGAGCGAATGATGGCTATGTCAGTCAATTCCCCGTGTACATGCAATAGTGCGTAACTTGAACTGTCAGACATGACTTTGCCAATGCCTAGATGTTGCAGGAATAATGAAGAATGAAACTGTACTGAACCACGCTTGACCAGATGATCACAATTATCTGTAAACCTATCAATCATTCTCCCTCCGGCAACACTGACCACAAATGATACCTCCAAGTCAGTTGTTTTCCTGCCATCCCAATTTTGTACAGAATATTCATTGAGCCTGACATCAAAAACTTTTTCTTCAATAACTCGTATATCATCTTGATTGCTACCACCTAATTTTGAACGTTCATCAGAAATCAGTCCTAAGATATATGATTTGTTTACTTTCTTTGGCTCTGGAAAAGTGAGCTTGAGAGTTTTGGCCTGGGAAACAATCCAGGGCGAAGATAGGACATAGTGAACCTTGGAAATTTTGTGAGGAATATTGTGATTTGCTGTGGTAACAATTGCCTGTAAAAATCTTCCCGTCTCTGTGACAGTTTCACTGATAGCGTGAAGTGCGGCTTTTATGATGTAGCCGCTCTGTGCCCGAGGTTTGTAAGGAATACGAACATTGTGTGTGTACAGGACTGTTGGTGTAGCGACCTTTTCCATATGAACCAATGTGCCACGTACAATTGAGCTCTGTACATCTATGATTAAAATGAGTTCACCTGTTTTTTTCGATGAGAACATTGCAATTATTATAACACAACCATACTTTGGTACGTACTATGTTGAATAATCAGCGCGACGTTATTCGGTCATTGATAGCTGAAATTTCTCATCACTGCAGGACTGCCTTTATCCTTCTTACCCCTTGCGATACAGCCTCTTCCTTTTGAATCTTAAAGCGCCACTTCCCTTCTGGACCAGCCAATTCTACGGTATTACCAACGTGAGGTCCACCACAAAATTCTTTTGAATAAGCCTTCTTTAAATCATCAAGCGCCGGTGGATTGGAAACTGGACCTATAAAATAAATGGAAATATCTTCACCATATTTTTCACCAAAAAAGTGTCTTGCGCCAGTCTTTTCGGCTTCGGCTCGTGGCAAAACTATGTTACTCATTGGTAGAGATTGACTAATTTTTTCATTAACAATATCTTCTACACACTTTTTTTGTTCATCAGTCAGCTTTGCACCAGTAAAATCAAAGCGAAGCCTTTCTGCTGTTATGTTAGAGCCTTTCTGATTCCCCTCATTTTCGCCTAGGACATCATGTAGTGCTTGGTGAAGTAAATGTGTAGCCGTGTGATATCTCAAAACCATGGGATCATTTGCGTCTCCCAGACCACCTTTGAATTTCTGCTCTGCCCCAACACGAGATAATTCCTGGTGTTTTCTAAACTCGGCTTCATAACCATCCATGTCCACAGAAATATTTTTGCTATTTGCCAGTTCATTGGTTACATCTATTGGCAGACCAAAGGAGGAAAATAATTTGAAGGCGTCGGCGCCGGAAATTTTGCCTGATTTTACGAGGTTATTAAACTCATGCATGCCATGCGCCAAAGTTTCCTCAAATTTAGAAGCCTCATCTATTAAGACTTTCACTATTTGATCCCTCTTTACCAAAAGTTCAGGATAAGAATCTGCATATATTTTGAGAAAAGAATCTACGGTAAGGTTGATCCCCTCACCGTTCAGTTTTTTGTCAGTGGTACTTATGATGCCCCTCCTTATTAGTCGACGTAGAATGTACCCCCTATTCGTGTTGGATGGCAAAACTCCATCAGCAATAAGGAAAATGCTGGCGCGTAAATGATCAGCGATTATTCTCTTATTACGAATAGAGTTATCAGCCCTGTCCATGAGACTCATCACAGGCTTAAAAAGATCTGTATCGTAAATGTTATCCACTTTTTGTAAAACCGTGGCCAGACGTTCCAAACCAGCTCCCGTATCAACATTTTTCTTGGCCAAAGTAGCAATAATTTTTCCTTCCTGTTTTTCAAACTCCATAAAAACGTCATTCCAAATTTCTACCACCCTCTGATCATTGTCTGCCTGCTCAAATTGCACAGGAGTCAAGTCACCAAGACCTTCACTTGTAATATCATAAAACATCTCTGAACATGGCCCTGTCGGTCCTGTCCAATTGTCTTCTTTATTCGATTTCACAGCTGGCCACCAATTTGCGCTTGCGTCCTTAAAATAAATTCGATGCTTCAGAACGCCAACTGATTCCCAAATTTCAGCAGATTCATCATCGCGCTTAGCATTTTGGTCACCTGCAAATACTGTTATGTAAAGCCTTTTGGGATCCAAACCTAGTCCTTGGTCACCAAGCCGATCACTTTTCGATGTCAGAAATTCATAGCTCCATTTTATAGCATCCTCCTTGAAATAATCTCCTAGAGACCAATTACCCAGCATTTCAAAAAAAGTCGCGTGCGTTTTATCACCCACATCATCAATATCTATTGTGCGTAAACATTTTTGACTATCTACCAAACGCTTTGTTTGCTGACCATTTACGAAATATTCCTTGCCTAACAAAAAAGGTACTAGAGGCTGCATACCTGCAGTATTGAATAAAGTTGAGTTAACTGTGCCCTTCTCGTCAGTTGTAACTAGTGAAGCTGAAGGGATGATTGTGTGACCGCGTTTCTCAAAAAACTTAAGAAACCTGGAGCGAATTTCGGATGAGTCCATGTGCAAAACTATAACACATCCCTGTCGATTAGCAAAAAACTGATTGGTTTATTGATTTGTCATCCTTTCCAAAAGCGCAATATCGTCTTCAATCATGGCCAATCCCTGTGCAAAAAAATCGGGTTTGGTTACATCAATTCCAATTTCCCTCAAAATATTTTCTGGGGAATCACTACCTCCAGATGAAAGAAACTGCTCAATCTTTTTCCAAAACTTTTTGTCTTTTTTATAATTTCTATGCATGGCTTGACTGACTATCAATCCGTACACATATGAGTAAACGTAGAAAAATCTCCTGATGTGGCCCCAGGAAACGAACATGTATCCATCGTCAGGTATCATTTTGAAAGCCGGCCCAAGATAGGCCTGCATATTCTTATTATGAATTTCTGCTATCTCCTCTTTCGCTACGAAACCTTTTGTTCTTACAGCGTTATGTAATTCTAACTCAAAATTAAAACACGCAATTTGCCTGAATATAGTGGCAATAGAATTATTTATTTTGTCATGCAGGGCAACTACTTTATCTTTCTCGGTTAAAGTTTCAAATACCTCGTCAAAAGCTATGCCTTCAAACAAAGTACTGGCTGTTTCTGCAAGTGCGTAAGAATAGTCACAATAAATTGGCCCTTGATTACGAGATAGTTCAGTATGAAATGCGTGTCCTAGCTCATGAGCAAGAGTGGTCATGGATCGAAGCGAATCTACATGATTCAAAAGTATAAATGTTGGATTCAAATAAGATCCAGAGCAAAATGCTCCGCCAGCTTTGCTGGTTTTGGGAAAAACATCTATCTGTCCATTTTTAATGTATCCTCTTATTATTCTTGGATACTTCTGGTCAAGTTTGGCAAATGCCTTCTCTACTAGATTAACTGAATCATCAAAAGAATACTTGGTTTGGGTTGTTCCAATACTTGCCGCTCTATCTGAATAATTCAAATGTTTCTGCTTCAACAGCCGCGCCTTGAGTTTGTAAAACCTGTGGGCAATAGGAAATGCATCAGTAACTATTTTCCTTAGATTTTCAACTACCTTAATATCATTCCTATATTCTCGAACTGTGTCTTCATAGGGTTTGCTGAATCCGCGTAACTCGTCGTTGATCTTCTTATCAGTAAATATGGCATTAATTTCACCTTCCGAGAATGTCGCGACATTTTTGAGTGAGTCATATACTTTTTGCGCCAACTGTTTTCTTTGCGCAGAAGTTTTTTGCTCGGCAATCATTTCCAGAGCTTGATTGATGGGGATTTTCTTATTTTTCCAGGAAATCATTTGCGAATCCAAAATTTTGTCATTATGAGAAACCCACATTTCTTTGGCAGGTAAACTTTTTAGAGCCATTATTTTTTCCTCGGCAACTGAAAGTTGGTGCTTGGCATCATCAAACATGCATTTCAATAGATAGTGGAAGTGTTTTAAGCTGGTATTAGAAAGTATGGTTTGCTGATCTTTCTTTGGCATCTTACCAAGAGCATCTTGGAAAAATCTGATTTGATTGCCAGCCTTAGTCAACCTAGTGCTTAATAGAGCCAATTGAGCAGTCACGAAAGCATCACTACTATTTAGACTTTGAGCATAGAAAAAGTAGAAAAGCGGTTTTGCCATGCCATATTCACAGAGTGATTCGTAAGAATTAAGTGCCTCGAGAAGTTTTGCTGGCTGTATTAAATACAATTTATTGTGCGTGTCGTATTTCAATCGAAAATCCGAAAAAGCTTTTTCCACTTTTTTCATATCCTCTTCAATTTTCGGATCTTTAGGTGAAGTATACAGTTGTCCGAGATTCCAATTATATTTTTCAGTCTTGCTATTAAATTTCATGCCCGAAGACTATCATATAATTTTCCTTTACGCACATAGAAAATTC
>JBDKJM010000078.1:0-9042 GCA_039796555.1 Candidatus Parcubacteria bacterium
CTCCACTATCAAACCATACGTCCATGACTTCTTTGACTCTAGACATTTCCCCACCACAACTGCACTTGAGCTTAACCTCATCAATGTAAGGTCTGTGAAGATCCAGTTCGTATTCGGTGTTATGTGGAAATTTAGAAAATTTGACAGTACGAATTTCCGAATTGTTGATATATGCATCCCTATCAAGTCTAATTGAGCTATGACTATCCAAGCCCTGTGCCGCTGAGAGAAGCATCATGATAGGAGTAGCATGTGAAATAATCAGAATGTTTTGACCAGAATATTTTTGATCAATATCATATAGAAAATCACCCATGCGCTTTTTTACATCCCCATATTTCTCTGCACCAACTGGCATCTTATTAAAGCGATCTTCAAATGGAAAATTCTTGGCAAATTCGGAAACTTTCTTACCATCATATTCACCAAAATTAACTTCATGCAGTCGCTCATCAATAATTATCTTATCGTCGGACAGTCCCCAAGCTTTCTGGACAATTTTGGCTGTCTGTCGGGTTCGAGCAAATGGTGAGATGAGCACCAAGTCGATTTTTGTGCCCTTATACAAATCAGCAGACCTTCTGACAAATTCCTCACCATCATCTGTGAGATTGAAAATCTCCTTATCTTTGGAATTAAGAACTGCCTCTACATTGTTGCCCGCTTCTCCATGACGCATTACCGAATAGTTATTCCGTGGTTTCTCGGAAATTTCTGCCACAGAGCCCACGACTTTGCGTTCATGACATTTGTTGCATATCCATACTGGAAGTGGTGTGCCCCAATAACGTTCGCGTGAAATGGCCCAATCCTTGACCTCTCTTAGCCACTCCCCAAAACGACCTTCTTTGATGTGATCCGGCTCCCAATGTATATCTTGGTTTTCACTGATCAGCTCATCTCGCAATGAAGACATGCGGATATACCAGGAATCTCTAGCAAAATAAATCAGTGCTGTCTTGCAACGCCAACAGAAAGGATAGCTATGTTCATACTTTTCTTTGTGAAATAGCAGCCCGCGATGTGCCAGATCTTTGATAATGGCCACATCTGTATCAGGATTTTTTACAAACTGCCCTGCCAGAAAACCAGCTTCTTTTTTGAAAGTGCCGTCTTCATTTACCAGGTGGAATTTTGGTAAACCGACTTTTGATCCCAATTCAAAGTCATCTTGACCATACATGACAGCGGTGTGAACAATGCCAGTACCATCAGTTGTGGTTACGAAATCAGCGGCATAAACTTTGTATGTATTCGGAAGTTTTTCTTTTTCAACGCCAGAAATATTATCTTTAAGAAATGGATAAAGCGGTTCGTACAACAAGCCAACCAATTCAGAGCCCTTAACCAATTCGACTTTGTCCCGATACTTTTCGTAGAAACCTTCTTTGTTGCTAGAAAATGTAACTAAATCCTTCAAAAGAGCATCTTTGTCCACAGAAAATATTACTCTGATTTTTTCTGAGAGATTTGTGCTGGAGTTTATGGCCTTCCAGAAAATTTCTTCTGCAACAATATACTGACCTGAACCAACCCCGTCTACCGTTGTATCTGATTTGAACTTAATTTTTACATATTTAATATCTTTCCCTACCGCCAAACCAACGTTGCCTGGCAATGTCCATGGTGTCGTGGTCCAGGCTAATAAATAAGTATTTAGCGGCTCCGGGTTTTTATTAACAATCTTGAATTTGACTGTGACAGCCAAATCTTTTACGTCCTGATACCCTTGCGCCAATTCATGAGAAGACAAGCCCGTTCCGCACCGTGGACACCACGGTACAACTTTGTAGTCTTTATAAAGTAATTTCTTGTGATCAACAGTCTTAATTATGTTCCACAATGATTCTATGTATGACGACTTATAAGTGACGTATGGATCTTTCAAATCAACCCAATAACCCATACGGTTGGTGAAATTTTCCCATTCATGCACGTGCTTCCAGACACTCTCCTTGCATTTATTATTGAAAGCTCCTATGCCATAAACTTCTATGTCTTTTTTTGATTTGAGACCAAGCTCCTTTTCTGCCTGAAGTTCAACGGGCAAACCATGAGTGTCCCATCCGCCCTTACGCCGCACATAGTATCCACGCATGGTTTTGTAACGAGGTATGGCATCCTTGAAGGCACGCGCCTCAAGGTGATGAATGCCAGGGAGACCATTGGCTGTCGGTGGTCCTTCGTAGAAAATAAAATCTTTGCCCTGTGCTCGATTTTTCTCCAGAGATTTTTCAAAAATCCCCCGCTCTTTCCAAAACGACAACATACCCTCCTCACGTTCAACATGAGGGGATTTCGGCTGCTTTGACTGATCTCCGGTATTATCCATATTGTGAAGGTATTCTAGCACTTTTTGAGATTTTGAGAATAAAAATAGCCGACCAATTCAGGCCGGCATCTATAGCGAATGTTTCAAAGCGGGATTGCTATGAGTGCATTGAATGAAGACAATTTCCGGGCACCATACGATCCAGGTGTTCAAGGAACGGAGAGAGCTGACTCCTGGTTGCGTGTGTGCTCTGAAAGACCAGCACTTCCTGCGGAACTCTCTCGTCAGCTGACTCAAATGCTTGCAGTTCAACAAGCATCCTGCCTTTTTCCCGATCACAAATACATAGTGAAGCCGATCGCGTGTACTTGCCATTGGGATTGTGAGTATTGGGTGTTATGTTCACCCACACGCCCCCTGACTGCTTCAAGCAAAGTGGGAACGAGTAAGATTCTCCATCCCTGATAACTTCTGATTGACCAACAAGTTCACGACACACCTGATAAAGTAGAGGAACGCCAGACGATTTCATAGTGCAATACCTTTGGTAGATTGTTCGTCAACAATCTACCATCAGACTCAAAAATTGCAACTACATTTTCTTTGGCACTTTGATTCCCAATAACCACAACCCATTTGTCATGGTAGTGAGAAATGCCTGGGTCAAATTTATTCTATAAGACGAAAGTGGGTCTTGATCGTCAATTATTTTATTACTCGCATAGTAACTATTGAAAGCACCCGCCAGAGTAATCAGATAATTTGCAATTCGTTGTGGTGCATATTCATTTCTAGCTCTTTCCACAAGATCTGGAAATCTAGTTATCAATTTTTCCAATAAAGAAACGTTTTCTGGTAAAGTTTTTGTCTGATTTTTGACTTTTGACTCCCCGATTTTAACTTTCTCCAATATTGCGCCAGCTCTCACTGCCGCATATTGCAAATAAGGACCAGAGTCACCTTCAAATGAGATAGATGCTGATGAGTCGAATATTACATCGCTACCTATGGCCTGGCGAAGAATTGTGTATTTGATTGCTCCTATAGCTACGACCTCTGCAATTTCATCTTTTTCTGTAGCACTAAAATCGCGATCAGAAATTTTTTCCATTACTAAATTCTTGATATCAGAAATCAAAGCTTCAGCAGTGACGACGTTTCCTGTTCGTGAAGACATTTTGCCAGAAGCAAAACGTAGCATGCCGTGGCCTATATGCTTGGTTCTTGAGGCCACATTATTGTCAATCATTGAAAGAGATTTCAGTACAACTTTGAAATATTCATTCTGCTCATTGGCCGTAATGATGATGGATTCGTTTGTGTCAGGGTACTTTTTAAATTTCGTGACATTAAGACCAAGTTCTTTGGCTTCATAAGTTGGTAATCCTTGAGAACTAATAAACACTCGAGTATGCAAAGCATGCTCCTCGCCTTTGAAAACAACGGCGCCTTCGCTTTCTTGAAAAACTTTCCCTATGTGGGATTTTACTATTTGCAAGCCCTGTGGAGCCATTTCACTCTCATAAATATTCTCATCAAATTTCGTTCCCAGTGTTGCATACAATGACTCAAAATGTTCTAGGCTCCATTTCCTACCTTTCTCATACAGCGCATTTACTTCTGCACTATTTTTCTCATAAATTACACGATTTAGCTCATCAATTTCACTCTTGGCAGATTTACCTGAATTATCTGGCTCGTACGAATTTGTGCCCTCAACATACATTTTTCCCAAAAAATCTGTCTTCTTGTGACTGGAAGAATCGTCTGCAGGAATTTCATCCGCGTGTTTCTTCATGGCCCAGATTGATTTTGCAATATGCAATCCAATATCTGACGGGTAACACAAACGTGTGACATGAGATCCAGATCCTTGAATCAGCCTAGACAAAGACTCACCTATTGCGTTCGACATCAAATGTCCAATATGAAAAACTTTGAAGATGTTTGGATCAGTATATTCAACAATAACCTTTTTTTGCGCGCCACTATTACCCCACCCATATTCCGCTCCACCATGAACAATTTCCAAAATCTTTTCAGCAAAAACTCGGTCTTTTATCTTGAAATTGATGAAGCCTAGACCAGCAACTGATATAGACTCCACAAAATTGAGGTCGCTCGTAAGATCCTTTTCTAGTTCTGTAACTATCTTTTCTGCCAAAACTTTTGGTGCACTTTTTAGCCCTTTGGCAAAAACCATAGCCACATTACAGGAAAAATCACCGTGTTCAGGATTTTCGGGATATTCAATTTTGAAAGCATTTTTCGAGATGGCTGCTTGGTCATTCATGGGAATATCCAGTCTTTGTAGAGCCTTATACACAGCTCGACCAAGTTCATTTTTCATATTCATAGCCACATTGTAGCAAATTAGACCCCACACGTCGTATTGACAAAATCGCAAAGACAGTCTACACTCCTTCGTAGACTCATTTGAATTTTCAGGGTAAAGGCCTAAGGAAACAATGAACGAGACAGACACAAGTGGGGGGTCTCGTTGCCCTGTAGCATCAATGGCGATCTGATGTCGGCTTGATCAGGTTTGGCAAACCTCTTCTTGAGAAAAGGAGATGATCACCCGCCTGTTTCCGTTATCTTGTCAACTCACTTTTACACTATCGACGAGATAATAGCCTTCGCTTTACGCGCGAGCCATCATGGTTCGCGCGTGTTTTTTTATCTAAAAATGTAAAGCCTTTATGACAAAGTTTTCAAGACCTTATCAATCTTTTGTGCAATGATTTTGAAATCTTTCTCTTTCCTCCCTCTTGTCGTCTCGGCGGCGGTTCCTAGACGAATACCCGAAGGGTCTACTGGCGGACGAGTATCAAATGGAATTGCGTTTTTGTTAACAATGATGCCTGCTTTTTCCAAAGCGTCGCTGGCCAACTTCCCTGGAACAGCTCCTGCGCCCCTTTCATTCCTTTTCCCACCCATCCAAGTGTCAACAAGAATGAGGTGTGAATCAGTTCCACCCGAAATAATTTTCCAGCCCAACTTCTTCAATTCATCTGCCAAAACTGCAGCATTCTTTTTTACTTGTTCCGCATATTTTCTAAACGCTGGGGTATTGGCTTCTTTGAGCGCTACTGCAACGGCTGCAATTTGGTTCACGTGGGGGCCACCTTGCATGCCTGGAAATACGGCCTTGTCTATTTTTTTATCTATTTCCAACAATTTTCCATTGGCATCTTTCTTGTCTTTTCTAGAAAAAATAAGTGCTGATCGCGGACCACGAAGCGTCTTGTGAACTGTAGTTGTCACGATATCGGCATATTCAAATGGCGACGGGTATACTTTGCCCGCAACCAGTCCAGCAAAATGCGACATATCAACCATCAAAAATGCGCCTTTTTGACCATAACTATGTTCAGGCCAAGAATGTTCAACCGAGTCTGCTATTTCACGAAACTTCTTAAAATCTACTGTTCTAGGATATGCCGTAAAGCCAGCCACAATAATCACTGGTTTTTCCTGGACTGCCAATTCTTTGAGCGCGGAGTAGTTGATTAGTTCTGTGTCTTTGTCCAAACCAAATGGCACCTGCGTCCAGACTTTTCCTGATGCAGAAACTTTGTGTCCGTGTGTAAGATGTCCGCCATGATCAAGAGACATGCCCATGACTTTCCCACCCATGGGGACTAGAGCCAGATACACCGCGATATTTGCTGGGGATCCAGACAAGGGCTGAACATTTACATGCCACTCATTTGGATTGAGGTCGAATAATTCTAGGGCGCGCTGTTTGCACAGATCTTCTATCTTATCTACATTTTCATTACCACCATAGTAGCGATGGTTCGAGTACCCTTCAGCATATTTGTTGGTCAATTCTGATCCCAACGCCTCCAAAACATCATTGGAAACATAGTTTTCCGAAGCAATGAGATTGATGACTTTTTTCTGACGTTTTTTTTCTGCGTCAATGAGTTTTTTTATTTGCTTATCTTTCATGTAGGCATTCTATCAGAGTAAGAAAATATTTGAAAACAAAAATAATATAGAAGAAAAGGGCTCGTCGGTATCCCTTGTGTTGTGGGGAGGACACCGACGAGCTTTGATGGGCCGAAACGCCGCAGAACATTGGCAGGACAGAAGTACTGTGAACTGCGACTAGGACTTAGGGCGGTCGAGGTTTGATCATGGGCAGCCTTGTTGGGGGTTGATCATTAGGGACACATTTTGGCTTTGTGACCCCGTTTCCGTTTTGACGCCGATTTCGGGAGAACTACGCTACAGGCGTAAGAATACTCCTCTACTTTTTCTATGTCAACAAGTTATCCACAGGCAGGCCTAGCGAATCAGATCCACTTTTTGATCTCCTCTATGAAATCTTTAGTCACTTCCTGCAAAGGTCTGTTGGCATCAATGACCACATGCGGCACCTTCTCAAAAAATTTCAGGTAACCTTCGCGAACTTTTTGGTAAAAAGTGATTTCCCTGTCATCAAAATGATCGTACTGTTTTCCTTGCAAGAGCGACTGATTGCGAGAGTTGGCACGACGTACTCCTTCTTTCGGGTCAACGTCAACAAAAATATACAAGTCCGGTGTCACAGCTAATCTAGCTCTTAGATTCCAAAAAATTTCTTCAAGCGCACCGTTGGACTGCGCCCAGATATTGTAGGCAAAAGAGGAAGCATCATACCTGTCTGCGACCACTGGTCTGCCTGATTCGAGTGCCGGCACGATAGAGTTCTTTGTATTATCGAAGCGTGCCGCGAACATCAGGCATAATGTGGTTTCCGCCGGAGCATCCTTGGCTAGGGGATTTTTGAGTGCCGCCGTGCGTATAATTTCCGCATAAGGAGAACCGCCAGGCTCTCGCGTACTAAAAAATTTATCGCCCATTTCATTTTTGAGTGCGGCAAGCAATGAAGTTTTACCTGAACCTACACCGCCTTCCATAACCAAGAATGGCGCCTTTTTCTTTTTCTTAATCATAAATGGAGAAATCATTGCTTTCCTGTGCTACCAAACCTGCCTTCTCCCCGAGAAGTATTTGATAGCTCCTGCACTTCGACCGGTTTGGCAATCTCGACTGGAAAAATTAGCAACTGTGCAATCTTATCACATCTGCTTACATGATACGCCTCGTTTCCAAGATTAACAAGATTGACATTATATTCTCCTCGATATCCAGCATCAAATACTCCACCCACGGAATGAAGTCCAGCATTTTTGGGCAAACTTCCCTTATCTTTGACTATGGCTGCATAACCGTGAGGAAACTCCAGAGCAAAACCAACAAAGAATATGTGTCGCTCTCCTGGCTTCAAAACTTTATCTTCCATTGAGTAAAGATCCAAGCCCACATCGCCAGGATGGGCATAGTTGGGCATTTTGGCATCTTTATGAAGTTTTTTTATTCTAATTTGCATTTTTATCTTTTAAACTGCTCCTTGGCACCTTCTACTAGATAAACATCCCTGATACCGGCGGCAATCATGGCATCCCAGCATGGTTTACAGCACCACCAGTGTCCCCAATGGTACAAATCTGCACCACTTATATCTTCATATTTCTTTTTGGCCATCTTAATAGCACGAGGTTCTGAATGTAATCTCGACGATGCGCATCCTGGACATAACCAGTACTTCTGCCCAGTAGGAATTTTGAGAAATCTGCGCACACAGAAAATATTTTTATGAAATTCCAGCAGTTTTTTGTTTTTCAGAGCTGATTTATTGGCACTCGAACCGAGTATTTTACCATCTTTGACGATAACCGCTCCCGTAGGCCACAATCGATCGGTCGATTGTTCCAAAGTCACTTTTTTAGCCTCTGCCATAAAAGGATTAGTGATTGGCACATATATGAATTTCCTCCCTTCAGGAATGTATGGGTAGTCGTTCGTCATTTGAATATGCAAATCAAGATCGCGCAACGTTGTCTAACAATACCCTGATTATATATAATGGAGCGATTATGACCAAGTTTGACGAGATATATCAAAACCTTGTGAAAGAAATAATGACCAATGGCATCAGCGAATTTAGTGAACGCACTGGTTATGAGACAAAAGCTATACCTGGATTACACTTCACCATAGATGTTGAAAAGGATGGCTTCCCTCTTCTTACGCTTCGAAAAATTCCTATAAAAATGTTTGTGGCTGAACAGGTCTGGTTCATTTCTGGAGCACGTAAGCCAGAAATATTCTTGCGCGATTATACAAAAATTTGGGACTTATTTACCAATCCTGGAGACGTGGTAACTGTGGCCTATGGTTATCGTTGGAGAAAACATTTTGGCCGTGATCAACTTGCATTACTTATTGATTTGTTACAGAAAGAACCCAGTTCTAGACATGGGGTCATTGTTACGTGGGATCCAAGCCAAGACGGCCTTTCGTTGGTCAAGAAGAAAAATGTTCCCTGTCCCTACACTTTCACAGTAAATATTATTGCTGGTCGTCTGCACCTTCATAATATTATTAGATCAAACGATTTTATTCTTGGAACTCCGGCCGATGTTGCTGGATTTGCCCTGCTTCAAATTATTTTGGCCCAAAAACTTGGTGTAAGGCCTGGAATATATTCACATTCTGTATCAAATGCACATATTTACAGCAACCACTATGCTGGCGCGGAAGAAATCATCAGGAGAAAAAATAACCACCCAACCATACATGTAGAACTTCCACCAAATTCATTTGAAAAGGCCGAGAGTATAGATAAAGAATTTACTGATGAAGTAATTGAAAACATTTCCAAACAGTATTACCCTATGGAAGCCATACCGGGACTCAAAATTGCGCTGTGATGA
>JBDKJM010000079.1:0-9835 GCA_039796555.1 Candidatus Parcubacteria bacterium
TTATGGAAGGTGACGAGGAAGAAGAAGTGAATCTCAAAGACGCCAATGTTGATGACATCAAGATCCGATTCAATCCGGAGCAACATATGTTGATTGAGGACGCCAAGAAGATCAAGAAAAACGCTGAAATTGGTGACGAACTTGTCTTCCCTCTCGAAATGAAAGCAGGCTTCGGTCGCATCGCGGCACAAACCGCCAAGCAGATCATTATCCAGAAGATCCGAGAGGCAGAGAAAGTTTCTGTCATGGGAGAATACGGTGCCAAAGAAGGAGAAATTGTTGCTGGCACAGTGGAACGTGTCGAACGCGGCATTGTCCACGTCAATATGGGACGTGCCGTGGGCATGATCGCCTACGAGGAACAGATTCCTAGTGAACGCTGGAAAACTGGTGATCGTATTCGTGCTTACTTGTATGCTGTAGAAGAAACTCCGAAAGGAATTGTTCTCAAACTTTCACGTGCACATCCCAAGTTTCTGGCAAAACTTTTCGAAACTGAAGCCCCAGAGATCGCTTCAGGTACTGTTGAGATCAAGGGTATCGCTCGTGAAGCTGGGTCCAGATCCAAGATCGCTGTTGTTTCCCATGATCCACATATTGACCCTATTGGCTCCATGGTTGGGCAACGCGGTGTTCGTGTTTCCACTGTTACCAGTGAACTGTCAGGAGAAAAGATTGACATTGTTGAATGGAATGAAGACCCTGCCCTTTTCATTGAGGAAGCTCTTTCTCCAGCCGAAGTTGTCTCGCTAGAATTAGACGAAAAAGCTCACCGCGCTATCGTCACAGTTACAGAAGACGAGCAGTCGCTAGCTATTGGTAAGGGCGGTCAGAACGTTCGCCTCGCCGCCAAGCTCACTGGTTGGAAGATAGATATCAAGTCTATAGGAGGTGTTGTCGATGATGGAGATTTTGAAGAAGGTGATGATGCTGAAGAAACAAAAGATGAAGTGGCCGAGACCAGAGAAACTCCTGTTGCTGAAACCAAGGAAGCACCAGTTTCCGAAGAAAAGAAGACTGAATAACTGAATACAGAAAAATGCAGATCTATTGTGGTTTGCTTTCAGTTTTGACCAGCCACCCTGAATCATCTTTATCTATTTTGTGATTGGTGATCTTAACAAAGCTCACAATATTTTCTTTTGGTATAACTATAGAACATCTCTGATCAATATTCTTGTTCAATAGATCTCTAACAATCATTGGATTTCTATTTTGATAACCAATCAAAAAACCAACTGTAGTTATTATTTCTATGGAGTAATTTTCGAGTGCATACTGAATAGAATCCTGGAAACGATAGATATTTGAGTCGCGCCAAATTACCTTGACTAGAGGATATTTATTTTTGGATTTCTTATTACTTATTTTTTTAATATTTTTGATACGCATAAAAGTAAAAATGGGGAGAAACTGTAGACCAGAATCTCCCGTGATTTCGAAACGTGTAGGTTCGAACCTAGCTTCCACGTGTGCCAGTTCCCCCACCGGAGGAACCACCATGGCCACCTGATTGACCGCCGGAGCCGGCATTGCCGTTTCCGTGGCCACCAGAACCATTACACTCAAGTATTTTCATAGGATTAAAACTTGATGGTTGTAGTTGTAACGAACCCTGATATTCAAAAGATCAGCGGCTCTACTTCGTTGAAGCAAATCATCTGCGGTCAGGCGGCAACTTGGGTTCGGCTTTGTACATCACAGTTGTTTGACCATCGCCGTCACATGTACCTTCGGGCATAAATTTGTTCTCCTTTAACGCCGAGTATTCGTTGTGAATACTATAGTTAGCGCTATCCAAAAGTAGCATAGCAGGTCAAAAAAATATGTCAACGATCAAAAACCTATAAACTGTGGATAACTATAATTAGCGAGCTCAACCTAAAAATCAATCAGATCTTTTACTTTTAGATTTAAGGCCTCCGCAAATTTTTGTAGACTGAAAATTGTAATGTTTTTCTCCCCTCTTTCAACCATACCTACATATGTGCGATGCACGCCGACCATTTTACCAAACTCTTCCTGTGAAATATTTTTTTGTTCGCGCATATTGCGAATGTGTTTTCCTAGAAAAATAAGAAATTGTCTATTGAGGTTTACCATATGTTACTAAACTATAGCGCTTCTTGGATAAAAGTGGAAGCGCCGCCCCTGGTTTCCCATGGGCGGCGCGAATTTACTTTGCTAGATTTTTCTGAACTTTGGACCAGTACTCGACTGTACTTTGTTTTTTCCAGCCGGTCGGTCCTCCGTTCCATATGCGAGCCATGTCTTCCAACCTTGGCTCTCTCCCCAGCGCTTTTCGTGTCGCGTACATTTCAAGGTACGTGCGACAGACCAGCACTGACAGGGAGCGGTTACCGAGCATATCTTCCGCACGATGCTTGGTACCGAGGCGACGATTGACGTCATCAACGCAAGGCTTACGAATCTGCAAACAGCCGTAAGCCTTGTTCTGCATATGTTTATCACCCACGCAATGGTCGTTACCATGCGATTCTGTCTCGATCAACGCGGCCACTAACCGATCGAACGATGGAGCCTCACTAGCAGAGGCGGTGATGGTTACAACGAACAGTGCACACATAATGATGGTTTTCATGTTTTCTTAACCTTTCGTTTTGTCAGTTAAGAGAGGAACCGAAAACCGATGTTTCGCCCAATATGATAGCACAATTTGCGCCTATCTGTCAAGTTTATTAGAATCCAAAATATGCCTTTATAGAGCCGTAGAAACCTTGCTTATTTAGTGAATATTTACTAGAATGCCTCTATTATTTTAATTATCGATTAACATACAATGAATACCTACATTTGGTTCGCACTTGTGAGTTCTGTGATAGCCCTGGCCTATGGAGCATTCTTGATCACTTCCATCATGAAGAAGCCGACTGGAAATGACGCCATGCGGGAGATCGCGGCCGCCATTCAGGCAGGTGCCAAGGCTTATTTGAACAGACAGTACAAAACTATTGCCATCATTGCGGTGATTCTGTTCATAGTTCTATGGCTCACACTTGGCGTTACTGTAGCTCTAGGTTTCATTGTGGGAGCAGTATTGTCAGCACTGGCTGGCTACATTGGCATGAATGTATCGGTACGCTCAAATATCCGCACTACCGAAGCCGCTCGTAAGGGTCTGGGTGCTGCACTATCACTCGCCTTCAATGGCGGAGCTGTTACTGGACTGTTCGTAGTTGGTCTAGCCTTACTTGGCGTGACAGTTTTCTACGCAATCACCAAAGATGTGAACTCACTTATTGGCTTGGCATTTGGTTCATCACTTATTTCAGTCTTTGCTCGTCTTGGTGGTGGAATTTTCACCAAAGCTGCTGATGTTGGAACTGACCTAGTAGGAAAAGTTGAGGCTGGTATTCCTGAAGATGATCCTCGTAACCCTGGAGTTATCGCAGACAACGTTGGAGATAACGTTGGAGACTGCGCAGGCATGGCTGCTGATCTCTTCGAGACATATGCTGTAACTACCATTGCATCAATGATGCTAGGCGCAACCATATTCCCCAAAATTGTTCAGAATAGCGCAATGATGATTGAAGGTTCACCATTTTCTCCAGTAAACGCCGTGCTTTATCCTTTGGCACTTGGAGGCATAGCTATCATTGCTTCAATCATAGGAACCTGGTTCGTTCGTCTTGGTAAATCCAAAAATATCATGGGTGCCATGTACAAAGGGTTGATGGTTGCAGGTGTCTTGGCGGCCGCGGCTTTTTACCCTGTAACTCAAGCTCTAATGTACGCAAACGGTAAATTCAGTGTTGCCAATCTTTGGGGCTGTGCCTTGGTTGGACTCATCGTCACTGCACTTCTAGTTGTTATCACCGAATACTATACATCAACCAGATACTCCCCTGTCCAATCAATAGCCAATGCCTCAATTTCTGGTCACGGCACAAATATTATTCAAGGTTTAGCGATTTCTATGAAGGCCACGGCTTGGCCTCTCATCACCATCGTGTCTGGTATCTTGGCGGCTTATTACTTTGCTGGTCTATACGGCATCGCTGTTGCCGCAATGAGTATGCTCTCTATGGCTGGAATTATTGTTGCTATTGATGCCTATGGCCCGATCACGGACAATGCCGGGGGTATTGCAGAAATGGCAAAGTTGCCACAAGAAATTCGTGATATTACAGATCCATTGGACGCAGTTGGTAACACCACCAAGGCAGTGACAAAGGGTTACGCCATTGGTTCTGCTGGCCTGGCCGCTTTGGTTCTATTTGCTTCATATGCAGAAGAAGTTAACTCACTTGGAAAAGTAGCTGCAATGAAAATCAGTGCCGTATTCCATCCTATTGTCTTTTCACTAAACGATCCAAAAATTATCGTTGGTCTCTTCATTGGTGGTTTACTTCCTTACTATTTCGCCGCTCTATCTATGGAAGCCGTGGGTAAGGCCGCTGGTAAAGTTGTGGAAGAAGTGCGTCGACAATTCCGTGAGATCAAAGGTATCATGCAAGGCACAGCAAAGCCTGACTATGCCCGATGTGTAGATATTGTAACGTCAGCTGCCATCAAAGAAATGATTATTCCTGCTCTTATACCTGTCCTGGCTCCTATTCTAGTTGGTTTCATTCTGGGACCTGTTGCTCTTGGCGGCCTCTTGCTTGGCGCTATTATTACGGGACTATTTGTAGCTATATCTATGACCTCTGGAGGTGGCGCATGGGACAATGCAAAAAAGCATATTGAACAGGGTGCGCATGGTGGCAAAGGTTCAGATGCTCACAAAGCTGCAGTTACTGGCGACACTGTCGGTGATCCATACAAAGATACAGCAGGTCCAGCAATCAATCCGATGATAAAGATACTGAACATTGTTGCATTGCTGATTGTAGCCTATTTGATCAAGTAAAATATTTAGGTGTAATTCCTGATTTCCTTCAACGTCTAAACATGATAGAATTGAGAAACCATGGTGTTCATGGTGTTTATTCCTAATTTTACTTAAAAAATGAAAAAAACTTATTATCTATACATGGCAGTGATATTGGCCATGATCATGACTCTCCCTTCTGTTGTTCGGGCAGAGGAGGGTACTTCGGCTGGCACTTCGGCTGGCGCTTCAGTGCAGACCAATACAACTGGCTTTCCACCTGTACCAAAACCAGGCGTTAGAACTATGACAGCTCTAGAAAGACTGCGTGCGGCAAAAAACCAGAACATCCAGAACAACGAGAGTAACCGCAACCGCTTGCTAAATAGCATGATGAAAGCTACTAGCAGTCCAGGATTGCGCCGTGATATCAACAGAGACCTCAAGGAGGACCTTCGGGATATCCGTGAACAAGGACGTGATGATATGAAAAATGCAACCAGCAGTATGGAGCGCAAAGAAATTCGCTTCGATATGCGTGTAGAAGAATTTATGGCTCGAAAAAATGCGCTGGCCAGAGAACTCGGTATCAAACTTAGTAATTTGAAGCAGATTCGTGCTCGTATTTCATCTCGCATTGATAAGGCAGTTGTTGAGGGCAAAAATATGACAGAAGCAAAGAGATTATTGGTTGTAGCGGATGGCAAGATCACTCTAGCTGAACAGGCAATCTCTGGAGCTTCACTATTTAACCCGACTGCATCTTCAACTATTACAGCATCATCCACCAAAGAAATGAAAATTGACCTCAAGAAACCAAGAAAGGTGGCCGAAGATGCTATCAAAGCTCTCAAGGATGCGCATAAAGCACTTGTGGCAGTTGTTGTAGAGATTGCCCGCAACTTGGGAATTGGTCATGCAACCACTACTCCACCTGTAGTTCCTCCAGTTGTTTCAACTACTACTTCAACAACAACCCCGTAGTATCACTAAATTATTAACAAAATAAACACAAAAAAATGGACCCACTCGCACAACAGCCACCAAGTACTATGAATAGTATGCCAACCGAACACAAAAAAGTTGGACCTATAATCGCTATTTTGATCATTGTTCTGATCTTAGTTATTGGAGCACTTTATCTTTTTGCTTCTAGTATCAACCGAGAGCAAGCACCCGTTGACAATTCAATGGCCAACACAAATGGTGCTCCAGCAGAGAGTGTTGAACCTCAAACTGTAGCTCCAGTAACCAATACCTCTGATGAGATTGAGGCTATTGAGTCTGATTTGAATTCCTCAACCAATGGTTTGGACAATTCAAATTACTAGCTAGGTAGTATCGAGTTAGTAAAATCAATTACCAAAGCCGTCCTGAAGTCGTACTGAAGGACGGCTTTGGTATACAGTACTCTGCCCAACGACTTGCGAACTTTTTACTATTTCTGTACACTCCCCTTCATGACTCAAGCCGACAAATCTTATGACACAGCAAAAGTTAAGAAGCTCGCCAAGTCCCAAGTAGAAATTACTGCCTCTGTCAGTGCATCTATTTGGGAAAAATATCGTGGACAGGCATTAAAGAATATCAATGATTCTATTACGCTTGAAGGTTTCCGCAAAGGCAAGGTTCCAGAAAATATTCTGGTGTCAAAAGTTGGGGAAATGGCCGTGCTTGAAGAAATTGCCGAATTGGTCATATCAAAATCATACATAGAAATTTTAATTGATGAGAAAATGGACGCCTTAGGAAAACCTGAAATTCGTGTTACAAAGCTGGCCAAAGATAACCCTCTAGAGTTTGTGGCGGTTACTTCTGTAGTTCCAGAGATAACTTTGCCTGACTATTCAAAGATCGCAAAAGAGCAGAATAAGAAATCTGGTTCAAAAGAAATAAAAGTTGTAGATAAGGACATTGAGGACGCCATTCTGCGTATTAGAAAACAACATGCCTCACACGAAGGACATGATCATGACAAAATGACGCCAGAAGAACATGACAAAGCAGTTGAAGCCGCCATGCCAGAACTTACAGATGATTTCGTGAAAACTCTGGGTGATTTCAATGATGTTCCCGATTTCAAAAATAAACTTTCAGCCATGATCGCCGAACAGAAGCGTGACGAGGCTCGAGAAAAGTTGCGCATACAGATCGCAGATGCCATCGTTGTAGACTCCAAGATTGACCTACCCGAAGTCATGATAACAAGCGAACTCGAACGTACACAGGCACAATTTTCTGCTGATCTAGAACGTATGGGAGTCAAACTAGATGATTATTTGAAACATGCCAAGAAAACTCTTGAGGACATACGCAAAGAATGGAGACCTCACGCCGAAAAGAAGGCCAAGTTGCAATTAATTCTAAATGAAATTGCAAAGAAGGAAAACGTTCGTCCTGACCAAAAAGAAATTGATCAAGAAGTGAAGCATATCGTTGAACATTACAAAGATGCTGACCGCGAACGTGCAGGTGTTTACGCAGAAACTGTTTTGACAAATGAGAGAGTATTTCGATTCCTGGAAGACGTAAAATAGTTTGAAAACCAGATTTCAATCTGCTATCTGAAATCGGCACTACTTATTGAGCAGTGTCAATGAGAGGGCAGCAACCACAGCAGTTTCAGTTCTCAAAACCTGTTTTCCTAGTGAGACTAGGGGTATTTTATTGGTGTGAAACATCTCTATTTCAGTAGGAGACCAGCCACCTTCTGGACCGATGAATAGTTCCGTATTTTGGGCGGGGCGAGACCTCGCTGGCGCAGATCTATCCTGCGTATAAATTTCTCCATCCAAATGAAAAGCCGCTGCCGGTATTTTCTTTTCAACAACCCACTTGATTGATTCCTGGAGAGAAATAATGGGATGAATGATTGGCACATTACCTCGACCACTCTGCTCACTGGCTTCTACTGCTATCTTATTCAACCTTTCTTTATTCAAATTCTTCTTCTCACTTCTTTCTGCAACTATAGGGATGATTTTTGTCACGCCTAGTTCAGTTGCCTTTTCTACTATCCATTCGAAAGTGTCTTTCTTGACTACAGCTACACATAAAGCGATTTCCCTGTCTGGCATATAACGACTAGGTCCATGTTTTTCCACTTTGAATGTTATCGAACAAGGTTGACCTTTGTGTAAGTCAGAAATTGTACACTCATAGTCATTACCAGACCCATCAAACAAAATGACTCCATCGCCAGTTTTCAAACGAAAAACTCGCGAGATTTGATTGACCATTTCATCTGAATGGATAGTAATTTCCTTTTTTGAACCAATAGTATTAGTTGTGTAAAACCTGTGTAGGCGCATAAATAGATTGGGTTTGAATTACACCAAATTCGTTGGATCAATCAGAGATTCCTACTTCTTCCCTCCCATAACTTGATCTATAATCCCGTACTTCTTGGCCTCTTCTGCATCCATGAAGAAATCGCGATCAACATCCTTTTCAATCTTTGAAAGAGTTTGCCCTGTATTTTTGGCCAACATCTTGTTCAGAGTCTCGCGTGTTTTGATGATATGCTTTGCGCTGATCTCAATATCAGATGCCTGACCTTCTGCGCCACCCAAAGGTTGATGAATCATTACTTCAGCGTTAGGTAGAGCAACACGTTTTCCTTTTGTTCCTGATGAAAGAATAAGTGCTGCACCCGAAGCGGCAATACCAACACAAACTGTTGAAATATCATTTTTTACGTGGGTCATGGTGTCAATTATTGCCAAGGTTGAAGTTACCGATCCTCCAGGAGAATTGATATAGATTTGGATTTCCTTCTTTGGATCTTCAGATTGCAAGAAAAGAAGCTGGGCAATGACCAGATTTGCCATATGATCATCTACGGGACCACCAAGGAAAATGATGTTCTCCTTGAGTAGACGTGAATAAATGTCATAAGCGCGCTCGCCAAATGATGATTTTTCTATAACTGTTGGTATTAACATGGGTTTTATATTTAATTATTGACCGAATATATCATACAAACTTGCTTTCGTAAACCCATTGGTATATGATGAAGTCGTTACCAATTTTTAAATTTGATACCGCTTTTTAGAGAATTTAGTGACATCCAACATATGAAAATCACCTTAACTAGAGCCATTACCCAAACGATACGGCCACAAAATCATACGTTACTTTCACCATAGTTCCTAGACGGGCGGATCTATACCGCAATGACGTCACTCAAACTAGTAGCACTCTACCTCTCCATCGCCGGAGTTGTTGGTGTGGCTATTGGTTACTATCTGCGATTGATCATATCCCTCGGCAAGAAGGGTTCCATGGAATTAGAGATCAAGGAAATGCTCCTGGCCGCCAAGGAAGAAGCCAAGAAGATCACCGCTGATGCAGAGACCAAGGCCACCAAAACACTCACTGATGCACGTGTAGAGATCAAGGAAAAAGAAGAAAAAGTCCATCATATCGAAGAGCGCCTCATCAAAAAAGAGGATCTTTTGGATAAGCGCCAAACTGACATAGACAAGGGGGTTGAGATGATCAAGACTCGCGTGGCAGAAATCAAGACTATACGTGAGAAAGCCGACAAACTAGAGCTAGATCGTCTGGCCGCACTAGAGAAAATATCGCAATTATCGGCTTCTGATGCAAAGGATCAGCTCTTCGAGCTGGTTGAGAAACAAAGTTCAGATGACATGCTCGTGCGCATGAACAAGCTGGAGACACAGGGAGAGGAAATGTTAGAAAATAAAGCCAGAGACATTTTGGCCATATCTATCCAGCGTTTAGCTTCATCTGTTTCGCAAGATGTTATGTCTACGGTGGTCGAGATACCAAGTGATGATGTAAAAGGCAAAATTATCGGTAAGGAAGGTCGCAACATTAAAGCCTTTGAACGTATCACTGGCGTAGAAGTCATGGTTGATGATACTCCAGGAGCCATTACCATTTCTTCATTTGATCCTGTACGTCGCCACACGGCACGTATTGCACTTTTGGAGCTGATCAAGGATGGTCGTATTCAGCCAGCAAAGATAG
>JBDKJM010000080.1:0-3231 GCA_039796555.1 Candidatus Parcubacteria bacterium
ATGGTAAGAAAGTTTCCGAATTTGCCAAGAATTTTCCATTTGAAGATCGCTTTAATAAGATGCCAGTTGGTGCAGAGAAATATGAGGATGTAAAAAAGCGCATAGGTGATTTTCTATATGATATTGATCAAAAATATTCTGGTAAAAACATTCTGATTATTTCACATGCTACTCCTATCATGATGCTTCTATCGGCCGCACAAGGTTTGGATAGTCATAGCTCTATGAAACTGGACATGGATGCATATATCAACAACTCGGAAATTCGAACAGTTAAATTTTCTAAATTCCCACATAATGCTGAATACGAACTGGATCTTCACAGACCTTACATTGATGAGGTTAAGCTCAAGTGCAGTTGTGGTGGGGAAATGTCTAGAGTCAAAGAAGTCATGGACGTATGGTTTGATAGTGGAGCCATGCCTTTTGCTCAGGATCATTATCCGTTTGATACTCCAAGGAAAGGTTTGTTCAGAAAAGAGGTTCTGTCATATCCTGCGGATTTCATTTCAGAAGCCATAGATCAGACTCGTGGATGGTTTTACACTTTGCATGCCGTAGGCATTCTTTTGGGCAAAGGCAAAGCTTTCAAAAATGTTATTTGCCTTGGTCATATTTTGGATGGTGAGGGCAAGAAGATGTCCAAGTCAGTAGGCAATGTCGTTGATCCATGGAGCATGATGGACAAATACGGTGCGGATGCACTACGTTTCTGGATGTATTCAGTCAATCAACCTGGAGACTCCAAGAACTTTGAAGAAAAAACCGTAGATGAAATAGTCAAGAAGGTTTTCAATTTGGCAGGCAACGCTCTAACTTTTTATTTGATGTATGGTGATAAGTCCGAAGTTGAAGGTAAAAAGCTGAAAGCAGAATCCCAAAACGTGCTAGATAAATGGATTACAGCCAGAATGGATGAGGTCATAGAGACTGTGACGAAGGGCATGGACGCATATGTTTTCCAAGAACCAACAAGAGTCATACGCGATTTTATAGCCGATCTATCACAATGGTATCTTCGCCGTTCCCGAGACAGGTTCAAAGGTGCTGACGTTGCAGATAAGGAAGCCGCAATATTCACTATGCAGTACATACTTATTACTTTGGCAAAAGTAATGGCACCATTCACACCATTTTTCGCTGATTATTTGTACCAAAATGCTGGAGGCAGGCTCGAGAGTGTTCATCTGGAAGAATGGCCGCAAGCAGGTAAGGTGGATCTAGAACTCATCGAGGCCATGAAAGTTGTTCGTGACCTGGCGTCTAAAGGTTTGGAAGCGAGAATGACCGCAAAGATAAATGTCAGGCAACCGCTCGCAAGCTTGAAAGTTAAAGAAATGTTCTTGGCATCAAATGGTAATCAAAAATCAAAAATGTCGCAACAGGCACTCCAACGGTTTACCCAGCTTATAAAAGACGAAGTCAATGTAAAAGAAGTGATTTTTGGCGCAGCAATTCAGACTGACGTGTTGCTTGATCTAAATATAACTCCAGAACTCAAGGAAGAAGGTATGGTGCGCGAGCTTGTTCGTGCAGTTCAAGATTTGAGAAAAGAAAAAGGGTTGAGTGTCAGTGATCTGGCAGCTCTTACGGTTGAAACAAATACTGATGGCCAGAATTTTATTCAAAGAAACAAAACTCAATTGTCTGCAGTTTGTAGTGTTAGTGACGTGAAGTTTGGTAGTGTGGTAGGTGAGGGGGTGACAATTGGGGATTTGATAGTTAAGTTGAGTATTGAAAAGTAGGAGCACTGCCTATTTGTCAAGCCTACTACTTTCTTGATTATTTAAAAGAAGCTACAATTAGCCCTACATAGAGCCATTTTTATAAATACTCATGTATACCATCACCACAACCCCAGGTTTTATCATTGAATCACGTCCATCAGGCGAGACTGGTAAATTACTGTCAATTTTCACTCGAGACCTTGGATTGGTTTTAGCTAGTGCACAGGGAATTCGTATGGAAAAATCAAAATTGAGATACCACGCGCAGGATTACTCATTTGGCAGATTTTCTTTTGTTAAGGGAAAGGAATTTTGGAGACTAACGAACGCAGAGGAAGTAGCGAGGCGAGACCTCGCTAGAGGAACGAGGTCTCGTCTCGCTCTCACCAGCAGAATAGCGCTGATTTTGCGCCGTTTGCTTCATGGGGAAGAAGCTAACCCGGAGTTATTTGATCAGATACAATCAACTACTGATTTTCTAATAGATTCACCAGACCTGAATACGGAACAGTTGCATAACCTCGAATCCATAATCGTTTATAGAATACTCTATTTGCTAGGTTATATTGGAACTGACAAAAAAGTCGGTACACAATTTGTGTTTGATCAAATGAGTTTGAAATTGATTGATGATGCATCTAAAGAGAGACAATTATTGAATCAACACATTAATAAAGCCCTTAGAGAAAGTCACCTATAGCTTTTGTCACATGTGACAATTAAATAAAAAGACGCCTAAGTGGCGCCGTAGCTAAGAGAGTAACTCAATAGTTACCTTAAAGTCACATCTGAAAAACTTAAAGACGACGTGGCAACTTTGCTCAAGATATTACCGAGCACTAAGAGCGCATTTTCCCCACCACGATGTACGGATTTACGGACGAATTCCACCTCTCTCTCGTCAAGAGTGATTGTGGTGAGAACATTGGATGACGGAGTAGTCGCCATTTCACTTCTTGTTATCAATAAGAATCGTGCCCTGACTTTTGCCACTCCACCTGGTGAGTCATGAGGTTCAAGTATCAATTCAATTTGCATACTATCGGCACTTTACCTGATGCGCTATAATTACGCAATGCCTCCGAGCGACGAGAAAAATCGCATTGAAGAATTGAAAAAGTCTTTGTACTCGCGGAACGCGCCTGACGTGCGGACGCGACGCAAACTCCGCTTTACTCCAATTGAAAGCAATGTACGAACTGACTGGAGCGACGCAAATGAGGGCACAGACCAGCGGCCGTCGCCAGTTCTCAATCAACACTACGAAGATCATTCCATGTCATTCTTTACAAAACTACTTATCACTTCCATTGTATTTTGCATTGTGGCTGTGGGCATTGGTGCCTACTTATTTTTCAATGGCGCCAATCTAATTTCTGCCAATAACATAGATATCAATATTAGTGGCCCAGTTTCCATACCAGGAGGCTCACCTGTATCCTTCGATATACGCGTTGTAAACAAAAACAATGTTGACCTTGAATCAGCGGATCTGGCCGTTGAT